>NZ_JBBFKU010000056.1:0-12445 GCF_037481895.1 Tenuifilum sp. | reverse complement strand
CTTATTGGATTCACCGAACTTCCATTACAATTATTTTCATTTTTTGGAAAATTTAATGAATTAACCGCTTTTAAAACAAAAGTATATTTAAATGCGGCATCACAAGAATTAAGTAAGAGTCAGCTATCATTGGCAGGCTTGATTAAAAGAATACTTTTTTTGATTCTTTTCCTTTACACACGAGCCAAAATATTGCCGAATTATAAGCATTATAATTTTTTTCTGAATGGCTATATTCTGTCAATTGCATTATACTTTTTATTTTCACGAAGTTTGTTGGTAATGATTAGTAGGGGTAGTTTCTATTTTAATATTATGGAAACAATTCTACTTTCCTATCAATTAACCGTATTTAAAAAACCGAGTAATAAATTAATTATTTCTGTTCTTCTGTGCATTCTTGCAGTCATATTATTTTTTCAATCTATAGCAGCATATCCCGATCTTTTTATTCCATATAAAGGAATATGGATTAACACAAGTTTTCATAGGGAAGTGTTCTAATTTTATCCCCAAATAGAAAATGAACAATAAACTTCTTCAAATAAACTCCTTAGCTAACTCTCGCTCCACAGGTCGCATTGCTGAGGAGATAGGACAAATAGCCATTGCGGCTGGTTGGGAGAGTTATATTGCCTACGGCAGACACGCCCGTACAAGTCAATCGAAATTGATAAAGATTGGAAGTGATTGGGATATCAAATGGCACGGGTTGCAAACTCGGTTATTCGATCGTCATGGATTGGCATCGACAAATGCGACAAAAAAACTGGTAGAGAAAATAAAAGAAATTAAACCCGATATTATTCATCTGCATAACTTGCACGGATATTATCTGAATATCGAGATATTGTTTCATTATTTGGCAACTGCTAATATCCCTGTTGTATGGACTTTTCATGACTGCTGGCCGATGACGGGACATTGTGCTCATTTTACATTTGTGGGATGTGAAAAATGGAAAACGCAGTGTTTCAGTTGTCCGCAAAAAAAAAATTACCCCGGTAGCTATTTCTTAGACAGATCAAAACAAAACCATAAGCAGAAGAGGAATTTGTTCACATCAGTAAATGATATGACAATAGTTACTGTTTCCAATTGGTTAGCCGAAATTGTAAAACAATCATACTTAAAAGATTATCCTATTCGAGTTATAAATAACGGCATCGATGTGAATGTCTTTTCACCTCAAAGTAGAGATAGTATTAGGTTAAAGTATGGATTGGCTGACAAATTTATTCTGCTTGGAGTGGCAACAGAATGGGGGAGAAGAAAAGGATTACATGATTTCATCGAACTAAGTAAAATACTGAAGGATGATGAAATAATAGTACTTGTCGGCCTAAAAGATGATCAAATTAAGACACTTCCTGAGAATATCATTGGGATTACTCGCACCGAGAGTACACAAGAATTGGCAGAGTTTTATTCGTCTGCGGATGTTGTGATGAATATCTCTTATGAGGAAACTTTTGGTTTGACGACAGTTGAGGGTTTTGCCTGTGGTACACCCGGGATAGTTTATAATACTACTGCAAGTCCGGAATTAGTTGATGACTCGACCGGTTTAATAGTTGATCCCGGTGATATAAAGGGTCTTGTAAAAGCTATAACACAAATCAAAGAAAAAGGGAAACAATCTTACTCAGAAGCTTGTGTGAAACGTGCACATCGTTTTTACAGGAAAGAGGATCGCTACCGGGAGTATATTGAGTTGTATGAGGAACTACTGAACAAATAGGGTTCTGAGAGTTTTTCATTGTCTTTTGAATATCAAAATAAAGAGATAATTAAAATTATATGTCACTATTTACAAACAAAATCTTGCTTATCACCGGTGGCACGGGTTCATTCGGCAATGCCGTATTACGGCGTTTTCTCGATACGGATATTAAAGAAATCCGCATATTCAGTCGCGACGAAAAGAAGCAGGACGATATGCGGCATCAATACCAGAATCCGAAAATCAAATTCTATATCGGCGATGTACGGGATAAGCGTTCAGTGGATACTGCGATGCGGGGTGTGGATTATGTTTTTCACGCTGCTGCATTGAAACAGGTGCCCTCGTGTGAGTTTTTCCCGATGCAGGCGGTGCGTACAAATGTGATTGGTACAGAGAATGTACTGGATTCGGCTGTAGACTTCGGTGTGAAGAATGTGGTGGTGCTGAGTACCGACAAGGCGGCATACCCAATCAATGCCATGGGCATTAGCAAGGCGATGATGGAGAAGGTGGCGATTGCTAAAGCTCGTTCTTTAGGGAATGACGCCACAACAACAATTTGCAGTACCCGCTACGGAAACGTGATGGCCAGCCGCGGTTCGGTGATTCCGCTTTGGATAGATCAGATTAAATCGGGAAAACCTATCACTATAACCGATCCCAATATGACGCGCTTTATGATGACCCTCGACGATGCCGTTGACCTGGTACTGTTTGCCTTTGAGCATGGCCAGCCCGGCGATATCTTTGTGCAAAAGGCACCCGCGGCTACAATCGAGACCCTGGCAAAGGCTCTGCTGGAGCTTTACCATGCCAAGAACCCCATTAGGGTAATAGGAACCCGCCACGGCGAAAAGCTTTACGAAACCCTGCTCACCCGCGAGGAGATGGTAAAGGCTTACGACATGGGCAACTACTTCCGCATCCCCGCCGATAACCGCGACCTGAACTATGGACTGTACTTCAGCGAGGGACAAACCGATATCACACAGATTGAGGAGTACAACTCGCACAACACCCGAAGGCTGGATGTGGAGGGAATGAAGGAACTGCTGCTAAAACTACCCCTTATCCGAAAGGATATACTGAACGAGGACAATGGGCATATCTACGAACCTTAAATATAATTAGTAGCACAGGGTTTCACTGAGTGTAACACGGTGTAGCACAGTGTAAAAATGGAAATCAACCAGATTACACACGAAATAATCGATTCAGCCTACAAGGTGCATTCTACTTTAGGTCCTGGCCTTCTTGAATCTGCCTATCAGGCTTGCCTCGCTTATGAACTACAGAAAAAAGGATTTCAGGTTGAGATAGAAAAACCTGTTCCCTTAATTTACGAGGAGATTAAGCTTGAGTGTGGGTATCGACTCGACTTGCTGGTCGAGAACCAGGTTGTTGTAGAACTAAAAAGCGTAGATGCATTTACTGATGCACATATTGCACAGGTTTTAACCTACCTTAAACTTGCTAATAAACACATTGGACTTCTGATTAATTTTAACACAAAAAGTCTAAAAGATGGAATTAAGCGATTAGTTTTGTAATAAACACCGTGTAACTCTGTGCTAACACTGTGGAACACTGTGGAACTTAACTATTAAAAAACATCATGATCAAAGTAGGCATTACCGGACAGTCAGGTTTTATTGGCACACACCTGTACAACACCCTTGGACTATACCCCGACAGGTTCCAGCGCATCGCCTTTGAGGATAGCTACTTCGACGATCCCATTAAGCTCAACGGCTTTGTTCAGTCGTGCGATGCCATTGTTCACCTGGCCGCCATGAACCGCCACAACGACCCCCAGGTCATCTACCAAACCAACATCAACCTTTGCCAAAAGCTCATTAACGCCTGCGAGGCAACCCGCTCAAAACCCCACATCATCTTCTCCTCATCAACCCAGGAGGAGCGCGATAACCTCTACGGTAAATCGAAGCGCGAAGGGCGATTGCTTTTTGATCAGTGGGCCAGGCGAAACCATACTGCCTTCAGCGGCTTTATCATACCCAACGTGTTTGGACCCTTTGGCAAACCCTACTACAACTCCGTGGTGGCAACATTCTGCCACCAGCTTACGCATAACGAGGAGCCCAAAATTGATGTGGATGGCGAGTTAAGGTTGATTTACGTTTCGGAGCTGGTAGATCATTTTATTACCAAAATCGATAGCGTAGCCCAAAGCAGAAATGTAGTGTCCCACGTTGAAACGGTTCAAATCCCACATACAGCAACCATCAAGGTTTCAGCCCTTTTGGCAAGGCTAAACGATTTCAAATCCAACTACTTCGATAAGGGTATTTTCCCCAACCTAACCGATCCCTTTGAACGCAACCTATTCAACACCTTTGTTTGCTACATCGACCACGAAAAGTTCTTCCCCCGTATGCTTGAGCTGAAAACCGACGACAGGGGTTCGTTTGTTGAGACCGTAAAGCTGAACAGCGGCGGGCAGGTTTCGTTCTCCACCACCAAGCCCGGTATTACCCGCGGCAACCACTTCCATACCCGCAAGGCAGAAAGGTTTGCCGTGATAAAGGGCAAAGCAGTAATTGAGTTACGGCGCATTGGAACCGATAAAAAGCTTACCTTTGAGCTCGATGGCGATAGAAACCCATCGGTGGTGGATATGCCCATTTGGTTTACCCATAACATCAAAAACGTGGGGAACGATGATGTTTACACCATTTTCTGGATCAGTGAGCACTTCAACCCTAACGATACGGATACGTTTTTTGAAACTGTTTAATGAATAGCCGTTTCACAGAGTATCACATAGTAATGCACTGTGTAACACTGTGAAAACATTGTGAAACACTGTGTAACCAGAACTATGAAGAAACTTAAAGTCCTTACCGTTGTTGGTACGCGTCCCGAGATTATCCGCCTGTCGCGTGTAATGGCCAAGCTCGACCAGAGCCCTGCCATTGAGCACATAACCGTCCATACCGGGCAGAACTACGACTACGAGCTGAACCAGATATTCTACGACGACATGGGCATTCGCCCACCCGACCACTACCTCGATGCCGCCGGCGATAGCGCCACGGCCACCATTGGCCAGATACTCATTAAGATTGACCCCCTGCTCGAGACCCTCAAGCCCGATGCGATGCTGGTGCTGGGCGATACCAACAGCTGCCTGTGCGCCATCCCTGCCAAAAAACGGCACATCCCCATATTCCACATGGAGGCTGGTAACCGTTGCTTCGACCAGCGGGTGCCCGAGGAGACCAACCGCAAGATTGTTGACCACATTGCCGATATCAACCTCACCTACAGCGACATTGCCCGCGAGTACCTGCTACGTGAAGGGCTCCCTGCCGATAGGGTGATTAAAACCGGTTCGCCCATGTTTGAGGTGCTGAACCACTACCTACCCCGTATTCAGCAATCGGATGTTCTTAGCCGCCTGAACCTGAAACGGGGCGAGTACTTTGTGGTATCGGCTCACCGCGAGGAGAATATTAACTCCGAGCGGAACTTCACAAACCTTATCCACTCCCTCAACCTGATAGCCGATACCTACGGTTACCCCATTATTGTTAGCACGCATCCGCGCACCCGCAAGATGATTGAGGCAAAAGGAGTGCAGGTAAACCCGCTGGTAAACTTCCTTAAACCGCTCGGATTTACCGACTATAACGCCCTTCAGCTGAATGCCTACGCCGTGCTATCGGATAGTGGCACCATCTCGGAGGAATCGAGCATACTCAACTTTAGGGCGCTGAATATCCGTGAGGCACATGAGCGGCCGGAGGCCATGGAGGAGGCCTCAGTAATGATGGTGGGCCTAAACCCTGAGCGCATTATGCAAGGACTGGCACAGCTACAGCAACAAAAAATCGGCACTGAGCGAAACTTCCGCCCGGTTGCCGATTACTCCATGCCCAACGTATCCGATAAGGTGGTTCGGATTATCCTAAGCTATACCGATTATGTGAAACGTGTGGTGTGGGGAGAGGAAAGAAGGAGTTAGTCGATCCTTATTACTATAATAACAGATTGATTGTTATTAACATAATGGATATTTTTTAATCAAATATTTGCAAGATTTTGCAAATTAGACGTTTAAACCTTGCAATTTTTTTAAGATGGCACCAAAGAGAAAAGATCAAAGCCAAGGGAGTTTATTATTCTCGTTAGGGATGCCCTAACCCCCAAGCACCCCTATTTGTACCGGCCCACCAAATCCAATGGGATGCTTTCGAGAAGGCCTTTAAAAGGCTGTACTGTGCAGATAATGGGCGACCAGCCAAACCCATTCGATAAATGGTAGGCCTGTTAATACTGAAGCATGTACGCAACCTGTCGGACGAGTCAGAGGTGGAGCAATGGAGCGAAAACATGTACTTTAAGTATTTTACAGGTGAAAGTTCTGTTGCGCTTGGTGTCCCTGCGAGGCATCGGAGTTAGTACATTTTAGAAAAAGGATAGGCGAAAGTGGCGTGGAATTGTTTTAAAAGAGAGCATTCGGGTCAACAGTAAGGATTCAATGGATTCAATTGTAAATGTAGACATTACCGTTCAGGAGAAAAACATCATATTCCTTACGGATGCGAAGCCGCACAAGAAGATCATACCGAAATGCAAGGCCATTGCCCATAAAGAGGGTATCGAGTTACGGCAGAGCTACAGCAGGACGTTAAAGAAGCTGGGACAGGCACAACGGTTCAGGAACCACCCGAGAAATTAACCGAAGGTGCAGAAAGCCGATTGGAAAGTGAAGACTATAGCTGGCCGTTTGGTTCGGGAACTGGAACGCAAACTTACGCCCAACAGCAAGTATCAAGCGGATTTACAGCTGTTTTCGCAGGTTTGATACAACGGAAAGACAGAAGAAAAAGGTTTACTCCATCCATGAACCCGAGGTGGTGTGCATTTCAAAGGGGAAGGAGCACAATATGTATGAGTTTGTTAACAAATCATCATTTGCAAAGACCGACAGCGGAGTCATAGTGGGGGCGCTAGGATTCAGGGACCAGTACGATGGGCATACGCTAAAGCCAACGCTTGAGCGGGTGGAACGGTTAACGGAAAGAATGCCATTAAGCGTAAAGGTAGACAGGGGGGTACAGAGGTAATAAACAGATAGGAAATACGGAGGTTTTAATCCCATCATCGCCATGCAAATCAACGAGTTACTACTAGCGCAGGAAACTACGCGAAAGGCATAAGAAACGTGCCGGGATTGAGCCCGTCATAGGACACCTAAAGGCCGATCATCGCCTCAACCGCAACTTTTAAAAGGGGATAGTAAGCAATAACATCAACAACATGCTGGCTGCAGCATTTTTAACTTCAAAAGGGTTAAGAACAGGTGGAAGATAAAAATTTCCCATTCCTACCAAACACTATTTTTCTTTTTACATGCACTTCTTTCCCCTTTCCATGTTTTTTATTCTCAAGAAAAGATTTAAAATTGACTTTTTAAGGGACGAATTAGTAATTTTAATATTTTTCAAATGAATATCATTTTTCTAACATTAAGTCCTTTTAATAATTTAAATGATAGAGGTATTTACCCTGATCTTCTAAGGAAAATTGTTCGTAAAGGGCATAATGTTTACATAGTAACCCCAAATGAACGAAAATTTAAAAAACCTACGCAACTTTTTATTGATAAAAATAGTCAGATTCTTTGTGTAAAAACATTAAATTTACAAAAAACTAATCTTTTTGAGAAAGGGATTGGAATTTTTCTAGTAGAACACCAATTTAAAGCTGCAATAAAAAAATACTGGAGTGGTATTAAATTTGATTTGATTATATATACAACTCCACCAATAACTATTACTCATGTAATTAAGTTTATTAAAAGAAGAGATAATGCAAAAACATATTTACTATTAAAAGATATTTTTCCCCAAAATGCGGTTGATTTAGGAATGATTCGTAAAGGAGGTTTGTTGTATCGTTTTTTTAAGAAGACGGAGGCTAAGTTATATGCTATTTCTGATCAAATTGGATGTATGTCGCCCGCAAATGTAGATTACATTTGTATGAATAATCCAAATATAGATCGTAAAAAGGTTCATGTTAATCCAAATAGTATTGAAGTAAAAATAAAAAATAAAATAAACAATTTTGAAAAAAAATGTATTCGCAATAAATATAATATTCCAGAGTCAGTTACAACCTTTATTTATGGTGGTAATCTAGGTAAACCTCAAGGAGTTAATTTTTTAATTGATGTGCTTAAATATTATTTTAATAATGAAAATGTTTTTTTTATTATAGTTGGATCTGGAACTGAATACAAAAAAATAAATAAATGGTATTGCTTAAATAAACCCCAAAATACTCTTCTATTACCATACCTACCGAAGGAAGAATTCGATATTTTACTTTCAATTTCAGATGTTGGTTTAATTTTTTTAGATTCAAGATTTACTATACCAAATTTCCCCTCTCGGTTGTTATCATATTTAGAGTTTTCACTACCAATATTGGCAGCAACAGATCGATATTCAGATATTGGTTTAATTGCCCAGCAGAATGGATTTGGATTTTGGTGTGAAAGTGGAGATCTAGATTCATTCTGTAATTATGTTAACATTTTTACCAAAAATATAGATTTACGTTTATCGATGGGGAAAAAAGGGAATTTGTATTTGGAAAAGAATTATACAGTTGATATTTCATACTCAATAATTTTTAATGAATATGATATATAGTAATTTTTTCAAACCTTTGTTTGATTTTATAATTGGAACAATAGCATTACTAATCCTCCTTCCTTTTTTTGTATTTATTTTAATACTTTTGCTCTTTATTAATAACGGAAAGCCTTTTTTTATCCAACTTCGATCTGGGAAAAATGGAAGAATATTTAAAATTATTAAGTTTAAAACGATGAATGACAATAGAGATAAATATGGAAATCTTTTGCCAGATTCTAAAAGAATAACTAACTTTGGATTATTTTTAAGAAAAACATCTTTAGATGAATTGCCTCAACTTATAAATGTAATTAAGGGTGATATGAGTATAGTAGGCCCTCGTCCGCTACTAGTTGATTATTTACCTCTTTATAATGAATTCCAAAATAAAAGACATAAAGTTAAACCAGGAATAACTGGATGGGCACAAATAAATGGCAGAAATGCAATTTCGTGGGATGAAAAGTTTAAATTGGATGTTTATTATGTTGAAAATATTTCTTTTTGGTTAGATTTAAACATTATACTTAAAACACTTTATAAAGTATTAGGACAAAAAAATGTTAATAATAAAGAGGGAGAAACAATGGAATTATTTAAAGGAAATTAATTATGAATATACTAATAACTTCAGCAGGCAGGAGAGTTTCATTAGTTAATGCTTTTAAATCTGAAATTGTTAAATACTTTCCAACTGGTAAAATTTTCACTGTTGATAACAAACCTGAACTGTCGCCAGCTTGTCATGTTTCAGATGGTTATTTTAGTGTCCCTAAAGTTACTGATTCATTATATTGTAAGAATTTGGTTGAAATATGTACTAAAAATAATATTAAAATAATTATTCCAACTATCGATACTGAGTTAATTATATTAGCAGAAAACATGGATTATTTTAGAGATTATGGTATTCTACCAATAGTATCTTCCCTAGATATGATTGAAGTATGTAGAGATAAGCGTAAAACACATTTATTTTTTGACTCTATAGGATTTCCTCGTGCTAATGATATTGATCTTTTAAATCCAGAATTTCCAATTTTTGCTAAACCTTTCAATGGAAGTCGTAGTATAGGTATACGATTAATAGAATCTATTGAAGCATTAAATGAGGCAAAACTAGATACTAATTTAATGTTTTTAAAATATTTATCACCTAATGAACACGTTGAATATACAGTAGACATGTATTTTGATAGAAATAGCAATTTAAAGTGTATAGTACCTCGTGAAAGAATTGAAATTAGAGCAGGCGAGGTGAGCAAAGGAGTAACCCGAAAAAACGAAATATATGATATAGTTTTGTCTTATTTTAAAATGTGCAAAGGATTTGTTGGCTGTGTAACTCTTCAACTTTTCTATAATATTAAAAATGGTGATTACTTTGGAATTGAAATAAATCCACGTTTTGGCGGTGGATATCCTTTATCCTATCATGCCGGTGCCAATTTTCCAAATATGATAATAAGAGAGTACTTATTGGATCAAGATATTGAATTTTACGAAAATTGGAAAAATAATCTATTAATGTTAAGATATGACGATGAAATTTTAGTCTATGATTTTAAAGGTTAATGAATATACTTGTGTAGTCCTTGATTTAGATGACACAATCTACTTTGAGTATGATTATTTAAAATCTGCTTATAAATATATTTCTAATGTTTTAGAAAATAAGAGTTCCAATAATCTTTACTTAAAGATGATAAATATTTATAAAAATAAAGGTGATGTTTTCAACTATATTATATCAACTTATAATAATGGGTTAACGTTAGATTATTTGTTATCTCTTTATAGAAATCACTATCCAATAATTACACCTAATCCTGGTGTAATAGATTTCTTAAATGCAGTCAAAAAAATGGGTGGAGTTTTGGGTTTACTTACAGATGGAAGAAGTGTTACTCAAAGGAATAAGTTAAAGGCATTAGGGATAATTGATTATTTTGATGAGATTGTTATTTCAGAAGAATTTGGTTCTGAAAAACCTTCACCAAGAAATTACAGATTTTTTATGAAAAAATATAGAGATTTTAGTTTTGTTTATATAGGCGATAACTTAATGAAGGATTTTATAATTCCTAAACGTTTTGGGTGGTTATGTGTAGCTTTGCAAAACTCTAAGTATATGATTCATCAGTATAGTATTTCTGATTTTACAGATAAATATTTACCTCATTTTTTTATTTCTTCATTTAAAGATATTAAAGTTATTTAACCTATGAATTCAAAAATTTGGCTTTCATCTCCACATATGAGTGGAGGTGAGATTAAATATGTAAACGATGCTTTTGAGTCTAATTGGGTTGCTCCGCTTGGTCCTAATGTCAATGCTTTTGAAGAAGAATTAGCACATTATCTTAATATAAAGCATTGTGCCGCATTGGTTTCCGGTACCGCTGCCATTCATTTAGCTTTAATAAATCTTGGCGTATCTCAAGGCGATGAGGTTATTTGCCAATCGTTTACCTTTTCGGCTACAGCAAATCCCATAGTTTATCAGGGGGCTACTCCAGTATTTGTAGATAGTGACCCTGAAACATGGAATATTGATCCTGAACTTCTAGAGTTAGCAATTAGAGACAGAATCGATAAAGGGAAAAGGCCAAAGGCTATAGTTGTTGTTCATCTGTATGGTATGCCTGCAAAGATGGATGAAATTTTATCAATTGCATCAAAATACGAAATTCCTGTAATTGAAGATGCTGCCGAAGCCCTAGGAAGTAAGTATAATGAAAAATGTTGTGGTACATTTGGAGTAATGGGAATCCTTTCTTTTAATGGGAATAAGATAATTACCACATCGGGTGGGGGAGCTTTGATTTCAAATAACCACGATTTAATCCATAAAGCTCGTTTCCTTGCCACTCAGGCACGCGATAATGCTCCCCATTACCAACACTCGCATATTGGCTATAACTACCGAATGAGCAATGTGGTTGCAGGCATAGGACGGGGGCAGTTAGAGGTTCTTGACTTAAGGGTAAAGCAACGAAGGGAAAATAATAAATTTTATAGAAATTTATTAGGTCAAGTAAATGGGATAAATTTTCATACCGAAAACTCAAAATCATTTTCAAACTACTGGCTAACCTCAATAATTATTGACTCCAAAATAACAGGAGTAACAAGGGAAGATTTACGAAAAGGTTTAGAGGCGGATAACATTGAATCGCGTCCGTTGTGGAAGCCAATGCACCTTCAGCCTATTTTTTCAGGAGCACCTGCTTATACCAATGGGTTTTCGGAGTATGCATTTGAAAATGGCCTTTGCCTGCCCTCTGGCTCAAACCTAACCGATGATGATAGAGCTAGAATTGCTAAACAATTAAAAACGATTTTGAAATTTTAATCGAATTTGAAACACATCCGTCCAAAATAAAATTTTGTGAAAAAAAGGGGGAGTTGGAGATATCCCCGTAAGGGGATAATTTTACATCAACGACCAAAACCAACTCCCATGGTAAAGTTAACGCTTTTTTCCCAAATCACCAGCCTTATTCCACGGCATATATTCTCAGATATTGTAAAGAAGTACAACGGGGACAAGTACAGTAAGGGGATTGACAGCAGGACACACCTCATCTGCATGGTGTTCTGCCACCTGGGGCAGTTTAGCTCAGTACGGGATATCTCGAACGGCTTAAGGAGCATAATGGGTAACATAATCCATCTGGGCTGCACGCAGGCCCCATCCAAGTCGAGCATATACTACATTAACGGGAGGCGACCCAGCAAGATATTCGAAGAGTTTTACTACGCCCTGGCGGCGCATTTTAGGGCGCAGGTCAGGTTTGCCAAGCCGGCCTTGCGCCAGATACGGCGAAAGGTTTACCTGTTGGACTCCAGCGTCATATCGCTTTCGCTCTCGCTGTACGACTGTGCGAAGTTCAGGACCCGCAAGGGCGCTGTCAAGCTGCGCCTGCTGCTGGATTACGAGGGATGCCTTTCGGCTTTTGCGGACTTGACCCAGGGCAGCGTGGCCGACATAACCGTCGCCAGGGGCAAGAGTTTACCCTCGGGTAGCATTCTGGTGTTCGACATG
>NZ_JBBFKU010000055.1:0-12543 GCF_037481895.1 Tenuifilum sp. | reverse complement strand
GATTACTTTTGAACCCTAACCACCTGATTAACAATTAGGCATTTTTTGATTTTAAATTATTTTGGACAGCTGTGATACAAATTGATGAAATTTTGGAAAAAATTGAAACTGCAAATAAAATAAGGCTTGAAGAAATTATTAGAAAATATAATGATAAGAAACTTTAATTTTAGTATTTAATGATTATTAACTATTGCTACACTCATAGAGTATTATAATCAAAAAAAATTACAACAAGTATATTCAAAAAGCCTGGTCCAGACTATAAAGTTGACGGAATGGTCTAATAAAACTAATTACCACGCAGTTTAAATAAATTCAAGCATAGAGTTTGTTTATTAGCATTAAGTGTTCTGTTAATTTAACCTGTGTAAATCAATTAAATCAGTGTAATCAGTGTTCTATTTTTTTATGTTCACCTCTCACCTTTCAACCCGGGTAATACTGTAAAAAGTATTTACTTTGCAGAATAATACTATTTGCCATGAGGAGCTACATCGATAGTATAGCTGAGTTTAAGCGCAGAATAACCGTTGAGGTTATGGTTGGCAATACTCCGCTGGGCGGAGGTAATCCTATACGGGTGCAGACCATGACCACTACCGATACCAACAACACGCAGGCAACCGTTGAGCAATGCATTAGGGCAATTGAGGCTGGAGCCGAGTTTGTGCGTATTACCACTCAGGGCACCCGCGAGGCTGCTAACCTGCAAAACATAAAGGGCGAGCTTATTGCCAGGGGCTATATCACCCCCATTGTGGCCGATGTTCATTTTAACCCTGCGGCAGCCCTTGAAGCTGCCAAGCATGTGGAAAAGGTGCGAATAAATCCGGGCAACTATGTGGACCCCCGCGCCAGGTTTGAAACCGTTAGCTACACCGACCAGGAGTATGCCGATGAGCTCAAACGCATTGAGGAGAGGTTACTTCCGCTAATTGAGATTTGCAGGGAACGAGGCGTTGCCATTCGCATTGGGGTAAACCATGGCTCACTTTCCGATAGGATTATGAGTCGCTATGGCGATACTCCCGCTGGAATGGTTGAGTCGGCCATGGAGTTCCTGCGTATTTTCAGAAAGCATGGGTTTAACCAGCTGGTTATCTCCATGAAATCGAGCAATACCCGTGTGATGGTACAAGCCGTAAGGCTTTTGGTTGCCACCATGGATGCCGAGGGTATGAATTTCCCGCTTCACCTTGGTGTTACCGAGGCTGGCGATGGCGAGGATGGCCGAATTAAATCGGCTGTGGGAATTGGCGCGCTCCTTGCCGATGGCATTGGCGATACCATTCGGGTTTCACTTACCGAGGAGCCCGAAAACGAAATACCGGTAGCAAGGAAATTGGTAAACTACTTTGCCAATAGGAAAACTTCGCCTAGCTTAAAAAGCATCGATAGCCTACCGTACAATCTGTACGAGTATAACCGGAGGGTAACCCCTGAGGTTAAAGGCGTTGGAGGAGCAAACCCTCCACGAGTATTTGCTTACATCAACGAAACTTTTACTGAGTCAACTGCCTATGCGTGGGGATGGAGATTCGATTCGGTAAAAAAGGTATGGCAGCCAACCGATACCGCACCCGACTACTTTGTAGTTCCCGGATTTGAACCAAACCCCAACCTCAATGGTTTACCGGTTATTTCGGAACATACACCCAATTTCCGCTTGATAAAGGTTGATGATTTTATCAACCAAAAGTCATTGGGTTCGGTGCTGTTAAGCGTTACCTATACCGATCTGTTAAACCCTAATCTGGTATCGGCACTAAAGGGAAGTCAAAACGTGGCGTTGTTGTTATCCACCAGCAATTCAAATGGATTTGCTGAGCAACGGGCTGCTGTGATTGAGCTGATGCGCCAGGAAATTAGCTTACCTGTGGTTGCCGCACGGGGTTACTCCGATGCCGAAAAGGAAGATTTTCAGCTTAAAGCTGCTGCCGATGTGGGTGGGCTACTGATTGATGGGCTGATTGACGGGGTAATGTTAACTTCGCCACTATCCCCTGAGGTGATAAGGAATACAGCATTTGCCATTCTGCAGGCTGCCCGAACACGAGTTACCAAAACGGAATATATTGCTTGCCCCGGCTGTGGACGCACGCTATTCAGCCTGCAGCAAACGCTACAAAAGGTTAGGAGCGCTACCTCGCACCTGAAAGGGTTAAAAATTGGGGTAATGGGTTGTATAGTAAATGGCCCGGGCGAAATGGCCGATGCTGATTACGGCTATGTGGGTGCAGGCCCCGGCAGGATTACCCTTTACAAGGGTAAGGAGGTTGTAAAGAAGAATATCCCTGAGGATCAGGCTATTGATGAGCTAATTGCATTAATTAAGGCGCATGGCGATTGGGTTGACCAATAAAATTGATGTTGAAATGCTTTTAAGCTTGATTTCCGTTCTTCCCACCCCTTGCCAGCGATGCCCAAACCCCTAAAACGCTTAAGGCTACAAATATTGCAAACGTAACACTGGCCGAAAGAATAAACTGCTTATGGTTTGATGCGTTTATGGTTCCCGTGCCAATAAATACATGGATTACCATGGTGGCAATACCCATGCTCAACATTTGGCCAACTAACCGCATGGTTGCCACTGTCCCCGATGCAAGTCCAATGTAACGTTTTTCAACCGAGCCCATAATGGCATTGGTATTGGGCGATGAGAACATTCCAAAACCAAGCCCCAGCAATCCCAGAACCACCCCAATGTAGGAAACAGCTGTTTCGTTACTGATAGGGATAAGCAGAGCCAAACCTACTGCAATTACTCCCATGCCTGCCGATGCCAGTATGCGTGGATCGTGCTTATCGGAAAGCCGTCCCGACCACGATGCTATAACCGCCATAACTAGCGGTTGAATAACCAGAAGCAAGCCAGCCTCGCGAGCACTTAAACCCTTGATGTATTGCAGGTAAAGGCTTAAAACAAAGGTTATGGCAAAGGTGGTTGCATAGTTTATCAGCGCAGCAAGGTTCGAAAGCGCAAAAAGCCTATTGACCCTGAAGAGCGATACGTTAAAAACCGGGTATTCAAGTTTCATCTGCAGCTTAACAAAAAGGGCAAGGCCTAAAAGGCCTACTACGGTTAGGGCTATAGCAACAGTGGATGGGAGTTTTGAGAACCCATACATCAGGGCGCACATCGATACTATAAATATACCTGACCCTAAAATATCGAACTTTTCGCCTTTGGCTTCGGCCCATTCGCCTTTAATGGTAAGTATAGCTGCAATCACGGCAGGTATGCCCAGCAATGCCGGGATGTAGAACAAGCTTCGCCACCCCAGTGCGTCAATCATTAAACCTCCAAGAACCGGCGCAGCCGAAAGACCAACATATACCGCAGTAACGTTCATTCCAATAGCTCTACCCCTTGCGTTGGGCGGGAACACTGATGTGATAAGGGCGATGCCAGTTGCAAACATCATGGCGCTTCCAATTCCCTGAACAACCCGCAATGCTATGAGTGTTGCACCATTGGGCGCAAATACGGCCAAAAGCGATGCCAATGCAAGCACCACATTACCGGTAAGGAAAACTCTTTTCCGTCCGAATATGTCGGCCAACTTACCTAGGGGCACCAGAAATACTGCCGACGAGAGCAGAAAGGCCATGGTTACCCAGCTCATAGTTATAGCATTTAGCCCAAACTCATGGGCAATCATTGGCAAAGCCAGGTTTATTGCCGACCCAATAAAGGGAGTAATAAACGATGTGAACATTACCAGGATTAGCACTACTGTAGATTCCTGATGTTTTTCCTGTGATTGCATATAAAAGATTACTTGGGGTAATTACAACAAAAATGTAGCCCCAAAGTAAATCAAAAAAAATAAACTTAAGTTTTTTAGCGAGATATCTACTCTATGAAAAGATTATTCCCCTTCCCCTTTTTGTGGCATTGTATTCCAGGAGCGTATTTTTAATTCTCCTGGCATCGCTCTTGGAAATGCAGTAGGCCGAGGCTCTGCCTCCTACTACCTTTACGTGAATATCGGCGCCAAACAGGTGCTCATCTATCATTATACTGCGGATATACCTGAACGATACTATTTGCTCATCGAACCCTATCAGGAATGGGTTGCGCTTACGTATGGTAATGGTTTCCTGATTGGTATCTACCTCAATATGCCAGGGGTTTAGCAGGTGGAACATTTTACCGTTGAATATCAGGCTGGCAATGGTTGACCGTGAATGTATTAATTTTTCCATTTTGGTTATCAAAAGGTTTTCCCATACTAAAAGTATAAAACAAAATCGATTTTTACAAGATGTATCCCTGCCGATGTGTTTGGTGGATTGCAGTTTCGCTATTAACCAGTATCGAATTTGACAATAAATATCGTTTCATTATAAAGCATGTTGATAACAAACTAATGATATGCTTGTTGTAATGGTATGCTACCACTACTTTTGTGGTAAATTTTTTTAGAGCTGGAATGACAAACTATTTGGATGAGTTAAGCGAGGTTCAACGCGAGGCGGTTACTTGCACTGAGGGGCCCAGCTTAGTGATTGCTTCGGCAGGTTCAGGTAAAACAAGGGTTTTAACATATCGCATTGCACACTTACTTACCCTAGGCGTTAAGCCATGGTCGGTTTTGGCGCTTACCTTTACCAATAAAGCAGCCAGGGAGATGAAGGAGCGTATTGCCCGCATTGTGGGGCATGAGACTGCTGCTAAGCTCTGGATGGGAACCTTTCACTCAATATTTGCTAAAATCCTGCGTAACGAGGCCGAGTTACTTGGATATAGCAAGAATTTTACCATTTACGACACCACCGACTCCAAGAACCTGATTGCCCAAATCATTAAGGAACTTAAGCTCGATGTTCAGGTGTATAAGCCCGGCGAGATTCTGTCGCGAATATCCATTGCCAAGAACAACCTGATAACGCCTCAAGCCTATGCACAAAATGCCTCCATCGTTTCGCAGGATATTAGCTCCCGCAAGGGTGAAATACATCGAATTTACACCCTTTACTCCCAGCGATGCCAAAAGGCTTCGGCTATGGACTTTGACGATTTGCTGCTGAACACCAATATTCTTTTCCGCGATTTCCCCGATGTGCTGCAAAAGTACCAGAATAAGTTCCGCTACATCCTGGTCGATGAGTATCAGGACACCAACTTCTCGCAGTATCTGATTGTAAAAAAGCTTTCCGAGAGTCACCGTAACCTTTGCGTGGTGGGCGACGATGCCCAGAGCATTTACTCGTTCCGTGGTGCAAAAATTGAGAATATCCTCAACTTCCAGAACGATTACAAGGACTATAAGCTGTTCAAGCTGGAGCAGAACTACCGTTCTACCCAAACCATTGTAAATGCTGCAAATAGCGTAATTGCCAAGAACCAGCGTCAAATACCAAAGGTGGCCTATTCCAGTAACGAGGTGGGCGAACCGATAAAGTTGATTAAAGCGTTTACCGATCAGGAGGAGGGTTTCCTTGTGGCTTCGGAAATTGTGAGCCTGGTGCACCAAGCCCATTGCAGCTATAGCGATATTGCCATTCTTTACCGCACTAACGCCCAGTCGCGTATTTTTGAGGAAACCCTGCGCAAGCGCAACATACCCTATCGTATTTACGGTAGCCTCTCGTTTTACCAGCGAAAGGAGATAAAGGACCTAATAGCCTACATTCGTCTTACAGTAAACCCCAACGACGATGAGGCTTTTAACCGGGTGGTTAATTACCCCGCCCGTGGAATAGGCGACACAACCATGGAGCACCTTCAGGCCCTTGCCAACCAGTTGGGACTTAGCCTTTGGCAAACCGTGGGTGAACTGGGTAAACATAATGGAGGGGTTAAACCTGCTGCTGCCAAAAAGCTTGAGGAGTTCAGGAATCTGATAGTGTCGTTCCAGCAAAAGGTTTACACTATGGATGCCTACGAGGCTGTGTATGCCATTGCTAACGCTTCGGGCATGCTCACCGACCTAAAGGCCGATAAGAGCCAGGAAGGGATATCGCGCCTGCAGAACATTGAGGAGATGCTTAACGGTATCCGCGAGTTTATTGAAGGTCGTAAGGAGGAGGGCATGGAGGAAACTGTAACCCTGGTCGATTACCTTGAGAACGTTGCCCTGCTTACCGATCAGGATACCGATAAGGATGGCGACAAAAACAGGGTTAGCGTAATGACCGTTCACTCCGCCAAGGGGCTTGAGTTCGATTACGTTTTTCTCACTGGACTCGAGGAGAACCTTTTTCCTTCAACGTTAAATATTAAATCGCCCGAAGACCTTGAGGAGGAGCGTCGCCTTTTTTACGTTGCACTTACCCGCGCTGCCAGAAGGGCATATATCACCTATGCCCAAACCCGCTATAGGTGGGGCTCGCCAACGCAATGCACTCCAAGCCGGTTTATCAAGGAGATAGACTCTGAATATATCGATGTACCCTATAGCGACGATGAGTTTGGGAGCACGGCCGAGAGGCAAGCTGTGAAGGGGCAAAACTTTGGCGGATTTAACCGCCAACCCTCCACACAGTCTGCATCGGCGTTCTCAAGGGCAAGCACTCAGGTGCCATCAGCTCCTAAAAACGCCAAGGATATATCGCCCGATGCCATTACGGTAGGAATGACCGTTTTCCACGCCAAGTTTGGCGAGGGTGTTGTGGAGGCAATTGAGGGTGTCGGGCCTAACCGCAAAGCTTTGGTTAGCTTTAACATTGTGGGCTCTAAGAATTTATTGCTTAAATTTGCAAACCTAAAACAGCTTGTATAAAACAATTAGCTGGTTAAGGTGGGGTAGAACCGAAACCTTAATCTATTCTGGGGCGAATTGATTGAAGGAAAATCTTTGGTTTCGCTGCGCTGCAGCTTGAGGTTATGATTAATTGTTCCTTCCCCAACAAATATTCCGCTGCGCTGCAGCTGAAAGAGGTGCGTAGTACCGTAACCATTGTACCCATTTGATTAATTATTCCTTTCCCCAACAAATAATCCGCTATGCTGCAACTTTAAAAGGTGCGTAGCACCGAAACCTTTGTACCCAAAATGCACACAAGCGAGCCATTAGGCGCGTAGCGCCGAAACATTATTCAACTCCTGAGCAAATAGATCAAAGGATAATCTATGGTTCCGCTGCGCTGCAGCTTGAGGTTATGATTAATTGTTCCTTTCCCAACAAATATTCCGCTGCGCTGCAGCTGCAAGAGTTGCGTAGCACCGAAACCATTGTACCGATTTGATTAATTATTCTTTTTCTCAACAAATACTTCCTTGCGCTGCAACTGTAATAGGTGCGTAGCACCGAAATCCTTGTACTCAAAATACATTCAAGTGAGCCATTAGGCGCATAGCGCCGAAACCTTTGTATTAAAGTATAATAAAGTATTTCATAAAATTGCATCCCATCAAAAATTAAAAACAATTATATTTGAAAAAAAGAGTATGGCTAACACATTTACCCAGTTATACGTACATCTAGTTTTCTCGCCTAAAAACAGAGATGCTTTAATAAAAAAATCGTGGAAAGAAAATCTGGAAAAATATATAACTGGTATTGTTCAGAACAACGGACATAAAATACTAGCAGTGAACTGTATGCCCGACCATATCCATATTTTTATTGGTTACAATGTAAACCAGTTAATACCCCACTTAGTGGAGCATATTAAAACTTCAAGTACTGCTTGGGTAAACGAAGAAAAACTTTCAAAATTCAAATTTGAATGGCAAAGAGGTTATGGGGCATTCTCACATTCGCGTTCACAACTCGATAGTGTAGTGAAATACATTCACAACCAGGAGCAGCATCATCAAAAGAAATCGTTTAAGGAAGAATATTTTGAGATTTTGAAAAAAAACGATATCAAGTATCAGGACGAATACCTGTTTGAATTCTTTGATAATGGAGGGGTGTGGGAATAATTCAAGTACCTTTAATTAAAAATTCAACCAGACTAATAAAAATGGGGAGATAGAAGCATTATTAGAGAAATGGGGCTGAAAGACTCGGAATGAGTCGGAATGATTCGGAACATTAGAATGGGAGGGAGTTAGAATACGTTAAATAGTAATGGGGAAACATTTTTTGTAGAAATTTGCCTATTGATTTCATCAATTAACGAATTTGGATTAAAATGAATTTTTTAGTGTACTTTTGTGATAAATAAGAATGTCTTATACTTCTAATATTTATTGCATTTCTTACTAAAACACTTTAGATGGATTACAATACCCAACGAAAAAAGCTGCGATTACCCGAGTACGGAAGGCATATCCAGCAAATGGTCGATCACATAGCAAGCATTGAGGATAGGGATGAGCGTAACAGGCTTGCCAAATCACTTATTGCCATAATGGGCAATCTTAATCCCCAGCTGAGAGCGGTTAACGATTTCCGCCATAAGCTTTGGGATCATCTTTTCATCATGTCCGACTTCAAGCTCGATATCGATTCGCCTTACCCCAGGCCCGACGTGGAAAAATATTACGAAAAGCCACGGAACGTTCCTTACCCCAGCCATCCCGTTAAGTTCAAGCATTACGGGCGAATTATTGAGCTGATGATTGAGAAGGCCATTGCAATGGACGAGGGTCCCGAAAAGGAGGCCTTTAAGCAGCTTATTGCCAACCAGATGAAAAAGGCCAATATTACCTGGAATAAGGAATCGGTTACCGACGACGATATATTTCGCGATATGCAAACCCTCAGCAATGGCAGGCTGGTTATGGCTCCGGGCTCAAAGCTGATTGATAAGCGCGAGGTTAAACCTACCGGAGGTAAGCGACCCAAACATCATCGTAAGCGTTAAAATATTTACTACATGGCAACATTTGAGGTATACGGTGGTAAGCCGCTAAAAGGCGAGTTACACCCGCAGGGGGCAAAGAATGAAGCCCTACAAATCATCTGCGCCACGCTACTCACAGCTGAACCTGTTACAATCAAGAATATCCCAAACATCCGCGATGTTAATAAACTAATTGAGCTGCTTCAGGGAATGGGAGTAGAGGTTCAGAGGCATAGCTCCTCGGAATGCACCTTTAGGGCCAAAAATGTTGATGTAGAATATCTTACCACAAACGATTTTAAGGTTAAGGCTGCTGCCATTCGCGGCTCAATCATGGTGGTTGGACCACTGCTGGCGCGATACGGCCGAGCATACGCCCCAAAACCCGGTGGCGATAAAATTGGCCGCCGACGCTTGGATACCCATTTCCTGGGATTCCAGAAGTTGGGCGCAACCTTTAACTTTGATACACGTGAGAATTTCTTTACCCTTGAGGGTAAAAACATGCGGGGGGCATACATGCTGCTCGATGAGGCCTCGGTTACCGGAACGGCTAACATACTAATGGCCGCGGTGCTTACTCCGGGCACAACCACCATTTACAATGCTGCATGTGAACCATACCTACAGCAGCTTAGCAAGATGCTGGTTAGCATGGGAGCAAAAATATCGGGTATCGGTTCAAACCTGCTTACCGTTGAGGGGGTTGAGTCGCTGGGTGGTTGCACCCATACCATACTACCCGATATGATTGAGATTGGTTCGTTCATTGGTCTTGCGGCCATGACTGCCAGCGATATCACCATTCGTAACGTATCGTATCCAAACCTTGGCATTATTCCCGATTCGTTCCGTCGCATGGGCATTGAGTTTGAGGTTATTGGCGATGATATCCATATTCCATCCCAGGAGCATTACGAGATTGATACCTTTATTGATGGTTCCATACTCACCATTGCCGATGCTCCATGGCCCGGGCTAACCCCCGACCTGCTCAGCGTTTTCCTGGTGGTTGCCACCCAGGCTAAGGGCTCAGTGCTAATCCATCAGAAGATGTTTGAGAGCCGACTATTCTTTGTGGATAAGCTAATCGACATGGGCGCTCAAATAATCCTTTGCGACCCGCACCGCGCTACCGTTATAGGTCACGATAGGAATATGAAGCTACGCCCAACCGTTATGACCTCGCCCGATATCAGGGCAGGCGTTGCCCTGCTTATTGCTGCCCTTTCGGCCGAGGGGAAGAGCGTTATTCACAATATTGAGCAGATTGACCGCGGATACGAGAATATTGATGGGCGACTCAATGCCATTGGCGCCGATATTCGTAGGATTGAATAGCCAAAATCATCAGAAATATTCTGCAAAACTTTATGCATAATTTTGCATCTTTACCGTTTAATAAACCAAAACCATACCGTTACACTAACTATTTCTGATGCGATTTTGGACTAAAATACACCTTGTGTTAATCGCCACTGCGAGTTGGGCCTTTGCCTCGCAGGCACAGCTAACTGCTCCGGGGAGGGTTTTAACCTTACTTACCCAGTACAGCAATACGGCTAAACAGGATTCAATATTTGTATTTTATGGCGATATTGGATCGCTTAGCGCTCGCCACACCACCGGGAATAGTGCCAGCTTTAAATGGTATAGGTATAACCCTCTAATCTCAAATCCTGCCTTACGGTTTGAACAGTTTGCGGAGGAAACAGGTGTTGCGCAAAGCAACCAATTAAGCCTGACCGAGGGTGGCTACAGAGTGGTAATCACTGATATTACCGATTCTACTGAAACCTTTACCTGCTGGCTTTTTACCGATAATGTTACGCTCAACCGGATTGACATATACAATAGCTGCCAGTTCCTTGAGCTTAACCCAATCACAACTCCCTCGTCGTACAACATTGCCTACGACCGGTTTGTTTACCATGACCTTTCGCGCTCAAATCAGCCTGAACGCAATACTTACGGACAGCAATACTTTGCAAATGTTACCTGGCAGGCATCGGAGAGCCGTATTGAGCTGCCATCGTCCTCAGCATTAAAGTTGGTTATTGAAAATCCTGCACCTCTGTATAATTCCACCTATACCGTTACCATCCAAAACCCGTTTGGCAGAACCTTAACCCTTACAACCCCGGAGGTTGCTGCCATTGCAACCAAGGCCGATAATCTGATTCAGGTTGACGAAAATGGAGTATGGAACGATTTTGATGCGAATGCCGAGTATGAGGCTCTGCTTGGCCTGAGGCTCGAAAGCAAAAGCCTGAATTGCGATTCCATTTACTGGCGCATTACAACCCGAAAGATTACACCTGAAAGCATCTATGATATTACTGTTTGGCGCGATAGTTCCTTGATTGCACAGCGCAACGAGGCATTCCCCGATAAAAAGGTAATGGTTCCCGGATTCTACAAGGTTTACCATTACTCGGTAAATACCCTCTCGGGGTGTATCGACTCGGTTATTACCGATATTAAGGTTGATTCCTCGCGCATTAGCGCCGATGCCATCCCCAATGTTTTTTCGCCCAACGGCGATGGCAAGAACGACCTTTTCCGCTTTTCCGACACCGATGAGAGCATCCGCTCCATCCGTTCGTTTACCATCCGTATATATAGCCGCAGCGGTAAGTTGGTGTACACCTATAGCGGCAATCCCCGCGATTGGGAAGGCTGGGATGGTCGCACCAGCTTAGGAGCCGAGGCCGCCGAGGGTGTTTACTACTACATTATCGAGGCCCGTGGCTGGGACGATCGTCGTTTTTCCCGTGGCCCCTACAAGGGGTTCCTGCACCTATTCAGGGGGAAGTAGGGCAGGGTATAGCGTTTGGTGTTTAGTTTTTAGTGATTATTGTAAATAGTTTATAACACTCTTGTGTTCGAGCGCGACTCCCTGTCGCGTTCGCTTTTTTCGCTTCACCCATCCCTATCCTTGCTGGCGCGGATATGTACACGTACCCTAAGCCTTTTCAAGCCGTTGTTCGAGCGTATCCCAGTAATCTGTTTTATTTTTTCGGAACTCGTTTGAAAATACTCAATAACATTTAGTCTGGAGTACGTGACTAAACAATTTTTTATTGATTTTAAAAAATATTATATAAATTTGATTTAAAATTGCTTTGAAACATATAAGATTGATTTAAAGGCACAACAGCAACATGGTTGAAATGAGCTAGCACAATCAAACTTAAATACTGAAAACTATGAAAAGACTGAATTTACTGATTATGATGTTCGCAATGGTATTGGTTAATACCGCTTGCGATAAGAATGATGATGAAGAACCAACCCCAACGTTCAAGCACATCATTGAACTCAATGAACTTATGGGGTATTGGCAACACCAATCCACCGAATACATGGGTGATGTGATTACCAACTGCGATGAACTTAGCGCATCATTTAATATTCCTGAAAATAAAAAGGGTTTGATTATTTTTGAGTTAGATATTAAACCCAAACAGCCGGGTGAAATTACCTATGTTGATGGATATTGTGATTGGCATGTGGGATGTTCATCTTACATTAACGATGGTTTAGATTTTATTTTATTTGATACTGAAAATAAAATAGAAATTGGTGATGGTGCGATATTTGAAATTTTATCATACAATAAAACAACAAGAGAACTGAAAATTAAATTTCTTAAACCAGATGAATATTATGTTCCTGTTGGTGCAATAATTACGTTTAAAAAACAATAAATTATTATAAAATCACTATTGTCCGACTAAAACGTAATTTCACCTGTTTGTTCACCATACTGCCTGATAATCAGTTGATATTTTT
>NZ_JBBFKU010000054.1:0-12910 GCF_037481895.1 Tenuifilum sp. | reverse complement strand
GGTTGCGCCGCCCCCCCCGCCCGAAACGTCGGCGGCCAAGCGGTTCACCGAGTTGTGGGGTAAGCTGCTGCAGCAGCCTGCGTGGCGCAAAAAAACGGCTCAAAGCCTGCAAACCGCCATGGAGCAGCTGAACCGTTACCCCGCGGAGTTTGCCTGCCTGCTGCTGGAGCAAGCCCTTGCGGGCGGATACAAAACCGTGGTGTTTGCCTCCACCCCCGACGACTTCAGGCGGTGGAACGAGCAACGCGGCCGTAAAACCGTTGCAGTTGACAAAACCAAACTAAACGAAACATGGAACGTACCAACAGCCCCCAAACCGTAGAGCAGCTGATACCCAAAACCCTCAATGGGGGAGTTAGGGCCGGCCAAAACCCGCCTCAAATGCGCCTGCCCTACACCTGGGCCGACGATATCCGGGCGGTATTCTTTGGCCTTGCCCAGCAGCTGGAGCCCAACTTCAGGCTTACGGACAACAACATCGACGTGTACCGCAACCTGGTGCGCTACGCGTTTGCCCACCCCGAGTGCGAGTGGAATATTAACCGCGGGCTGGGGCTAATGGGCAATACCGGCAGCGGTAAAACCTTTGCCATGCGCCTGCTTAGCCAAATGCTCAGCGGCTACAACATCCGGTGGATGCTGCACGGGCAGCCGCAGCCGTTCGCCTTTCAGGTGGTGAGCGCCCGCCGCATGGTGAGCGAGTTTGTAGCCGGGGGCTACGAGGCGGTGGATAGGTACATCCGGTGGTCAATCCTGTGCATCGACGACCTGGGTAGCGAGCCCCAGGAGGTAAGCTACTACGGCAACCGGCTCAACCTGATGGAGCATATCGTGGAGGAGCGTTACCTGGACCGCAAGCTCACCCACTTTACCAGCAACTTCAACATGGAGCAGCTGGAGCAGCTCTACGGCCAGCGGGTGGCCAGCCGGCTTTACGAGTCGTGTAACCTGGTGAAGCTGGTTGATACCGACTGGCGCCGGGCGAACGTGCGAACCGTTTAACGCCTTGAGCTATGGCATGCGAAACGAGGAATCAGACGGGCTGCTGCAGGCACTACCAGTGCCCGTTTGCCCACGTGGTGGGCCTGGAGTGTGTGGAAATGGTTTACGTGGCAGGCAAGCTCTACTGCGAGTGTGGGTGCGATTGTGTGGCCGAGTGCCCGCACTCATACAGCCATGGCACCGACGAGGCATTGATTGCCGAAGGGGCGTTTGAGGGGTATTTCATTCAATGTCGAGAACAATTATGAGGTTCTCAACAACCCAATCCGACAGGTTTTGTGGTAAAACGCCAACTGATTAGCCCTACGTTACCCTAAAAGTGTTAATAACAGCCCCGTGTTTGTGCGTAACTACAGCCCTAAACGTTTGCAGCCGTTCAACGTACGCCGTAATATTGCGGCATGGATGTACGAATGCTAAACGGACTAGGCCTAACTGCCACTCGAAGGCGAAACATAAAGCCGGGCAACGAGTACGATGCGCTTTTCCCAAAACCCGACCGCACCGACCCGTATTTAACCCGCAGTGGTTCCAACGAGCAAACGTTGCACGCGTTTATTCCGGAAGTGGTTAAACGTTACCATGCCGATACCGCTCAGCTGGCAGTTCTGCTCAAGCGCGAGAACCTGCGCGATACCCTCAAGGCTATATGGGATTTCTTGTATAACCATGTACAGTACAAGCCCGATAGCCCTTTTGAGGAGCAAATCCGTAGGCCAGCGCGTACGTGGGCCGACCGTAGAACAGGCGTTGATTGCGACTGTTACACGGTATTCATTTCATCGGTTCTGATGAACCTGCGCATACCCCATGTATTACGCATGACTGCGTACGACAAACGCAGGGGCTACCAGCATGTGTATGTAGTGGTTCCCAAATCGGCCAAGGCAAACCTCTCCAAGCGCTCCGATTACTGGGTGATTGACCCCGTAATGGATGCCTTTGATTCCGAAAAGCCCTACCTGTTCAAGCAGGATAGGGTTATGCTGGACTGGCCAAAGGGTAATGGGCTAAACGGCTTACCCGTACGTGCCCTTAACGGCAAGTTGCCCTTTGCCAACAGGAGCAGGCTGGTTTACGACAGGGTTTACTACAGCCCAACCCTAAGAACTTGGGCTTTCAGGGGAATTGATGGGGCTTACTACCTAAAGGCAAATCCACAGCTCCGGTACGTTGAACCCTACGAACATCAGGGGCTGGGTTTCATTGCCACCGCTCTTACCGCATTCAACATTGGTAAGTCGCTGGTAAAGGCGGCAAAGGGTGTAAACCTGAAAAACCTGTTTAAGCCCAAAGCGCCAAACAACCAGTCAGCCGCACCTCAGGCACAGGCGAACCAGCAGGCCCCTAACATCACCGAGCTTATAACCCAAACCAACAATAACGCAGTGCTATCGGTCGATAAGCTGAGGGGCGAGGTTAAGCAGCTGGTAACCGATAGCAACAAGGCTGCAGTGGTTAGCCTCGATAACCTGAACAGGGGGCTTGTCAGTAAGATTGACAACACCTTCAACTCCATTCAGCCAGAAATTGACCGGCTAAGCAAGAGCATGGTTTCCACGGCGGAACTCACCGAACGGTTGAATCAGGAGCTGCAAAAGGCCATTGCCGTGTCGGCAGGGAGCCAAAAGTTAACACAGGACCTAAACGAAAAGCTGGTACAGGAGCAAAAGCAGAACGAAGTATTCCGAAACGATGTGCGTTCGGGCTTGCGCACTGGCCAGTTGATTTCAATAGCCACAATTGCATTGATTTTACTAAACATTCTTAGAAAAAAGTAGGAGGATTTACAATGGATTTCGACATGAAAAAGATTACACCTGCAGCGTTGCACGTGGCCACAACGGCCGGTGGAGCTATTGCTGCCGGTTATCTTCGTAAGAAGGTTACCTTTTTCGACAATACCCTTGGCAAGCTGCTGCTCATTCTTGCCGGTATTTGGATTGTATCGCAGAGCAAATCGGAAGTAATGAAGGGGCTTGGCACAGGCGTGGCCATGAACGGAGCCCTGGGCTTTGCCACCGGCTTGCTTGGCGTTGACGGGCTGAACGGTAACGATAATGGCATGGGTACCGTTGTTCAGGACGAGAACGGCATGGTTTACCTGGTTAACGGAACCGGCGAGGTAATGCCTTACGAAATTCCGGTGGTAGATGGAATTGGTAACGCCGACGATTTCCAAGCCTTTTCCGGAATAAACGGCGGAAACAGCGACGCATTGGTAATTGCTTAAACAGAAAGGAGAACTTAACATGGCACGAAAAAGTATCAAGGATTTCATCGCAGTGCTTAGCAACGTGTACTTCAAGGGTCTTTACGATGCAGCCAAGCACTACATACAGGAAGTTGCACTTTTGCACTCCACCCGCATCGCATCGGTGGGTGGCGAACAACGCCTTAACGATGCCAACACCAGCGTAGAAGTTGGCGTGAGCGATTTTAACGGCACCCAAATACCCTCGGATTTCCGCGGGTTAATCCGTGGGCTTGCCATACGCTACGGTAAGGTAACCAAAACTGGCAACCCCGACCCCAATGCCATCAGTCCCGCCACCATCAACTTTTCGGCAGTACGCAGCGATTTCCCCGCATGGCTCCGAAACAGCGAGATTGTGTTCAAGGCATCGGGTGTTGAGGCCCTTAGGATGCGAGTTGATGAGTTCCTGTTGGGTGTGAACCGCGACGAGGTTCCATCGGAGTGGGCAAAAGAGTTTGAAAAAACCATTAAGGTGGTGGGGGGTCAGGACCTTGAGCTCTACCTGAACACCGCCAAGGGTGCTGCACTATCCGAAACCGATTGGGAGTTCATCCAGCTGGTGATTTACGGCCTCAAGTTTGCTGAGCGCAAAACCATGTAGCAAAACCTAAGGCGAGGTGGCAGCGTTGGCTGTGGACTCCCTGCCACCGTTTAAGCATGTGAATAGCGTAAAAGGGGGATGCCACAGAATCCACCCTTTTTTATAAAAAAAACATCAAACCATGATTGACGGACGCGAAATATACGAGGTAAGAACCGAGCGGGTGGTAATACCCCAAAGCCAAAAGTATGGCGAGGTGAAGTTCCGTGGCAACATTGCCTACGGCAAGGTTCTGGGTGTAAACGTGTACATTGAAAATGCCACAACGGGCGAGCCCTTTAGTGGCAACGTGTTGGTTGGAGTGCGCGAGGTTGGCGGTAGTAACCGCACCCTGTTAGCACCGGTTCCCTACAGGCTCATCAAACACAGCGACCAGGTGTCGTTCGTGGAAAGGTTCATTGAATTGTCGGACGTGAAGGGGTACGGGCAGGATTTAGGCGTAAGTATCGACGCTGCCGCTGTTAGTAGCGTTGACCTTAGCGTAACGGTTACCGTACTGTACTCAAAAAGCAGGTAAAACATGCATAAGGTAGATGCTGAAATACTGAACCTATCGGAGAATCAAGATATCAAACTTGATAGGGTTAACAAGTTTAGCATTGCCAATAACGGCACTGCCGACGTAGAGTTTGGGTTTAAGGACACTTTTGCCACCCTACACACAGGGCAGGCAACGGCATTTGAGAGCGGTGCCAACGCATGGTTTGCCGAGGATGTACTTCTGAAGGTGCGTTTTAAGCCCGGGGTACCCACCGATAGTAAGGAGTGTACCGTGATGATTTGCAGGGTTGTAAAGCCTTCAAACATATTTGCCGATGCATTAAGGTAGTAGTATGGCTGAGCTATGGGGCATAATAACATCGGGCGAGCGGGTTACAGCCGATAGGCTGGAGTTCAATTACGGCGACGGGCAGGGGTACCGTAAGGCCACCAAAAACCCCATGTGGTTCCAAAACTATGCGTACCGTAAGCTCAAGGGGCGGGTGTTAACCACTGAGCGGAACGTTACAGTTGCCATATACATTAATGGATTCCTTTCTAACAGTAAGCTTTCGGGGGGTAATTGGCTTATTGATGTTGACGAGGAATCGGGAATGGTGAACTTTGAGTGGATAGGAACCGACGCGCTTTTCGACGAGGAGTTTTTGCTTCAAATAAATACCATTTAGGAGGAAGTTATGATAAACATTACCATATCCGATGAGCCGAAACAATCGGTGGTTGTACCAGCAAAAGAGCAAAACGCTTCGCAGGTAGTTAGAACGGTTAAAAACACTGCAAAGCCGGTAAAAGCATCGCCTGTATTGGCATCAAAAAACAGTAACAGGGTAAAGAGGTCTCGCTTTTTTAAAGCTGTTGGCCGTTTTGCGAACAAGTATGCACCTGTAGCAAAGCAAGCGCTTGTGCCGGGGGGTATTTTTCTGAAAGGTTAAAATTGATACAGTATGACTGTAAGTGAGGTATTAGTTGTGCTCCGGACATACCCGGCTTTTGACATCGAAAAATCCGATGGCACCCCCTTACGCCGGCAGGTAAAGTGGGGGCAGGATACACCTGAGCTTTTGCAGTCCTATGTTCGGATGTACGGGCAAATTAAAATAGTACCAAAGCGCAAGCAAGGCAGTGCCTTTGTAAGGGATACGGGTAGCATAATGGATGTGGGTAATGCCCAAGTAGTACCATATCCTTTGGGTTCAGTCGATTCTGGATTCATTGGAAGCCCATCGTCGGGAGGTACTGATGTGTACCGGATAATGTGGGAGAATGAACGAGAAAATGCCCGGGAGTACCGCGAGAAGTACGAAAAAACATTAGAGGAGCTCCGGAAACTTGAGGTTGAGCACGCTGCATCCAAGAATAGCGCTGTTGGCGATATAGTTGCGGGTCTTGCCGGTGTGGTTCCCTCACTAATGGGGTTGGATGGTGGAGCACTGGGTACAACAGCAGGAAAGCCACAAGGGGCAGGGCAATCGTTGCAGCCCGTAAAGGATAATCGCCTTCAGGCTATAGTCATGTACTACACCAAACTGGACGAAAACCAAAAAAGTAAGGTTTACAACCTTTTGGCAAAGGTGTTTCAGAATATAAACAGCATTGATTCCATATTGGAGCAAATGGAGTAGGTATGGCAAGGTTTAAAGTTGAAGTAGAAGTTAATAGCCCTGATATCATGCAGGCTGAGCTCATGCGGCAAGCATTGCAGAACATCCTTAATGAGCTGGGGGAGCACCAATCGTTGCTCATGCAGTTTAGCAACCCGGGTGTTGCCAGGGAGTACGCCATAAAGGTACGACAGCTTGCCGAAAATCCACTTGCTCAAAAATTACTAAAATCGTTTGCTTAGGAGGGGCTATGCAAGGTAATCCGATAGTTGTTCAAAGTGGCGGTTCTACCAAGTACATTGTGTATGGCATTCTAATACTTGCTGCCGGTGTGCTGGGGTACTTCTTCCTGTATAAGCCTTGGCGCGAACAGCAAGAGGCAACATCCAATAACAGTATCGACCCTAACACCAAATCGGGAAAGGCTAAGGTAATTGCCACCAAGTTAAGGGTGGCCATGGCTGGGTGGGGCACCAATGAAAAGCTGATGTATGAACTGGCGGACCAAATTCGTACTGAAAAAATACCATGGTACGATGTGGCCAAGGAGTACTACGCCATGTATAAACGCGATTTGGTTAAGGACGTTCAAAGCGAACTCGACTCAAAGGAAATTGTAGAGTTCTGGCGTAGGGTAAATCCTGCAACCCTAACACCCCAACAGCAGAACCAGTATGCCCAGGCCCAAGCCAAAAAGGCTACTGCAAGTGTAGTTGCAGCGGCAACCATGAATCCCATGTTTTACTTTATTTAGTAATAATTTATGATACCTCGCGAAGAATTTAGCTCAAAGATACTTCCCGTAACCCTCAGGTTTGAGGGGGGGTATGCCAATGTTCCGGGCGATAAAGGGGGTGAAACCTACTGCGGTATTTCACGCAACGCTAACCCAAACTGGCCAGGTTGGGAAATCCTAAACCAGTACAGGCCCCTACGTCGTGGCGACTTAATTAGCGACAATGCCTTGCGACAGGTGGTGGCCGAAGTGTACTGGGAAAAATACTTTACACCTAACCGGTTTCACTGCTTTAACCATGCACTACCGGCATTGTGTTGTTTTGACTTTGCCGTTCATGGGGGCTTTTCGGTTCAGCGGTTGCAGCGATTACTATCGGTAAGGTTTGCCGTACCCCTAAAGCCCGACGGAATTATTGGCGACAAGACCATTGATGCCATTAACGCCCAAGACCCTAAGCGCCTTTCGTTGGCCATTCTCGATTGGCGTCGGGAACACCTTGCCAGCATAATACAAGCCAACCCGTCGCAGGAGGTATTCGCCGAGGGTTGGAATAATCGCCTATCGGCGCTAAGGAGGATTGTTAGCAATGATAACCTATAGTGTTTTTACGTCAAGCATACTGCCTGTAACCCTAAAATATGAAGGGGGCTACTCCAATGTGCCTGGTGATAAAGGTGGGGAAACTTACCGGGGAATCTCGCGTAAGTCAAATCCGGACTGGAGCGGATGGAAATTCATTGACAAGATTAAAAAACCTTCACTATTTGTCAAGGAACAACCCATAAAGCAAAATACTATATTCCCTCAGCTGGAAGCCGAGGTGGCAAAGTTTTATTACACAAACTACTTTGTCAGGAATGGATTTCATTTGCTCAACACTACCGACCTAGCCCTTGTGCTATTTGATTGGGCTGTGCATGGCGGTTATAGTTTACAAAGGTTGCTTGGTGTTGTAAAAAGAACATTTGGCCGTACGTTCAACGCCACGAACTTCGACGCTAAGTTGGCATCTTGGTTGGAGAGTTTTAGCAAGAACACTCTCTTAACGGCACTAATCAATGAACGAAACGGGTACCTGAAAAACATTGTACAGAATAACCCATCGCAGAAAAAGTTTGAAAGCGGGTGGGATAACAGGTTAAACGACCTAAAGAGCATTACAGTTGGGCAAAAGGTAGGCATTGGTGTTGGGCTGGTCTTACTGGCAATATTGATTTTTGTACTAAGGAGGTTAAGCCATGGGCATTAAGGATATCCTTTCGGGTGGAATCGACAAAACGCTTACCAGCGTAAAGAACGTAATCACCACCTTTGTTCCCGACAAGGGTTTGCAGCAGCAAATTAATGCTGAAATTGAACGCCAGGCCACTGAGGTTAAGCTTAAGCAGCTTGAACTTATGGAAACAGCCATAAAGGCCGAGGTGGATGATAGAGCTGATGCCCGTCAACTCTACCGTGAAAGCATAAAAAGCGACGACGTTTTTATTCGTCGGTTCCCCATGATACTGGCTGCAACCATTACTGCAATGTCCGGATTAATTCTAATAGGATTAATCTTTTTCAAAATTCCCGATAGCAATAGGGATATACTCAATATCAGCCTTGGCACCCTTATAGGTGGTGGGCTGGTGGCGGTAATCAATTTCTACTTTGGAAGTAGCTACGAGCGTAAGCATAAGGAGTAAACGGTTTTATGGTTTTCGGTTTTTTGGATTCTTTGTTTTTGCAGCTGGAAAAGGGCACATCAACCAGTAGCCATCGGGCTGATTTGTCAGGAGCCCCATCCATAGACTTTAACCATGCTTTTAACGACAAGTTGCGGGAATTTGAAAAGAACGGGTGCCGTTTAAACGAAAGGTCCGATTGCTTTTCGTGTGGGTATCCTGGTAAAATACTTGTCGAGTGTGGACTGTACCCGAAGCATGAAATACTTATCATGCAGTCAACCCTTCGGAAAGCTCTTGGGCAGGTTAAAGGCAAAGCCGATGAGGCGCATGACCTTACCGTTGATGAGCTGTACAACTTACCACAAAGGGTTCAAAACCCCATACTGGTGATTAGCGGGAATACCCATAATTCAAGGCTTCTTTTTGTCGATATTGAACGCAAAGGTCGAAAGATGCTGGCAGCCCTGCAGGTACAACGTCAAAGTGAGCGCGGTAAGTACGCTGCCATTGTTAGCATTTACAGCAAGCCGGTTGATTCCGTAGCTATGCTGATTGAAGAAGCCCTTGCCAAAAACACCATTTGGCATGTGGATAGGGAAAAAATAAAAGGCTTTCTATCAGTGACAGGGCAGCTCCAATTGCTGCCGAGGATAATAGAAAGCCTCAATGGTGCAAATATAGCTCAAAAAAATTCCGAAAGCAATACTTTGCCCTCAAAAAAATATAGCAAAAGCTTGAACTCTTCCCATACCTTAATGGGTAATGGCCTAGTGCCTGAAAGCCTTGACGGACAAAGGGAAACGGAATCGGAAATAAAAAGAGAAACAGGGGGTAGTGATTTAATCGAGGTAAACAAAAGGTTTAACCAAGATTTAGTCTTTCTTTCCCAAAACAGGCTGCCCAAAAATCAAATCTTCAAACTTGGTAAACCCAGCGAAAAACTTATAGAGGCAGGTGTTCCTAACTTTGAAATAGAATTGTCGGCATCAAGATTGCTAAGTAAATCGAAGCAGGAGGAACATAAGTTTGAACTGCTTGAGTTAAGAAATCTCCCAATCCTAATTCAAAACCCTGTTGCGGTTTTTAGAAGTGCAACACAATTAGGAGCATTTGTTGTAATGCTTGAGATAGAAAAGAAAGGCGAACCTTTTGTTGTTGCGCTACATGTGAAATCTTTTAGCAATACCCAAATCAACAGTATCCGTTCGATCCATTATAGAAAGGCTAAGCATCTAATAAACTGGATACTTAAAAAACATCTTTTGTGGGTAGATAAAGAAAAAGCCCTTAATTGGCTATCCAAACAGCGGTACAATTCCGCTGACGTTGGACATACAATTAAGAGCGTTACAAATATAATAAAAATATTTGCTGGTGCAAACAATTCTGAACAAAATTCGCTTTTGGGGTTTGATGATGTAAACGAACAATTCAACCAGGATTTAGATAAACTAATTAATGGAATTCTTCCCGAGAGCCATATATTCAACCTGGGTTATCCTGGTAAGCGATTGCTGGAGGCAGGATTCTACAATTGTCCTATTGAGCTTAGGGCTAAAACGCTTTTGGCCAAATCGAGTAAAAGTTACAAAGGAAGCCACCCCTTTAACTTGGCCGATATTAAGGGTTTGCCTCAGGCTATTAATGAGCCTATTGCTATATTTCAAAGCCTAACCCATGCGAATAGTAGGGTTCTGCTTGTTAGCTTAGCCAGTAATGGGGTAAATTTTGTTGTTGCAGTTGAATTAACTAGAACTTTAAAACGTGGTGGCGTAGTTGTAACTGTTAACGATATTCGTAGCCTTTATCCAAAGGATTACTATAAAGATATCTTAAAGTGGATTGTTGATTACGATTTGCTTTTGTGGGTAGATAAAGAAAAAGCCCTTAACTGGATTAACAAACTGCGCCGAACCGCAGAGGTTGCTTACCTAGCTAAGGGTGCTACAAATATAATAAAAAATTATGGTTTTGCTCCAAAAAACAGCAAAAAAAATGATGAGTATAATTTCTTGGGGCTCGTCAATTTTAGCAGAAAGGGTTCCGTGCGCACTTACAAGTTTAATGGCGAATTGGGCAAATTCCTCGGTGAATACGATAGAAACCGTTATTCCATAGTTATCCGGGGTGATAAGGGAGCCGGTAAGAGCAGGCTTTTATACCAACTGATAAATGCCTTTGCCGGTAAACTTTACCGGGTAGCCTTTTTGAGCCTCGAAATGGGAATCCACAGTGCTATTACCCAGCGCTACAAATCCGAGTACATAAGCCCGGCTAACCTTAAACGCATCGATATAACCGATACGGTTCCCGATTATGACCAGCTTAATGCCATTTGCAAGAGCTACGATGTTGTGGCCATCGACAGCTGGACTAAACTCAGGGGGATGGACCAAGCTGATTTCGACAGGTTACAAAAGGAAAACCCGAATACCATTATTATCAGCATCTTCCAGTCAACCACATCAAAGGTAACCCGGGGAGGTAATATGCCCGAGTACGATGCCTCGGTGGTTATTCATGTGCATGCAGGAGGAGTGGCTGAATGCGAAAAAAATAGGTTTGCCCCTACCACTGTAACATACAACGTGTTTACGAAACAAATTACCAGTAGCGAGGTGGTTGAAAATGCTTAAAGATATACTTATTGCATCTGTAACTGCAGCTGTAACCTATGGATTTACATTGATTACAAAACGAAGGGAACGACGAACTTCCTTTCAAAAGCAAATGATTGCCCTTTATGAGGAACTATCGCAAAAACATTTGGAATTGCAAACCAAGTACAATGAACTGTACATGGTAAACCTTGAGTTAAATGCCAAAATAACCCGGTTGGCATCGGAAATGGATAGTATCAAGCATGAAAATCATACACTTAAACGAAAGCTCTTACTGCTACAGTGTAAAAACAGGGAGGTAAACAATGAAAAGGATACCACACCAGCTTAGGGTTATAGAAAATAAGCCTCTTGATGGACGTGTGGTTTGCAACACACTGGACGAGGCTATGGCTTTAGCCTACGATGGCTTAATCTGTTACATCCGGAGTGAAAAAAAACATTACCGGTTTAAAGAAATTAACTACGTTTTAACTGCGATACCCGACGAAGTTGTTGATGTTAGCGGTTTTGCCACCAAATCTGAGGTGAATGCCAAAGCCGATAAATCATATGTAGATAGTGGGTTATCGCAGAAAAGCAATGTTGGACACTCGCATCCCGATTATGCGCCTATAAATCACTCACACGATTATATTCCAACCGCTGAATTGCCTAACTTGGCAACCAAAACCGAACTGGCGGGAAAAGCATCGGTTACACACAACCACGACGACCGGTATAGTTCTATTGGGCATGCCCACTCCAACTATCAGTTGGATATTGAATCGCTCCAAAATCTTGTGAATACTGGACGATTATCGCTTACCCAGTTAAATACTGACTATATTACCAGGCAGGAGTACGTTCAGGGGGCAGGAGTACAACAATACGTGCACCCTGAGACACACCCATCGAGTATGATAACAACCACTCCCGACCGTCGGTTTACTTCCGATTCTGAAATGAACTCAAAGGTTGACAAGGCAGAAGGGTATGGATTGATATCGGATGCGGATAGGGCTAAATTGCATGAACATAATAATTCTGAGGATTTAAGCAACGTATCCGGAATTAATACTGGCGACGAAAATGACACCACCCTCGGAACAAAGATAGCCGGTGCAACCGCAAAAACCACCCCGGTAGATGCCGATAGCATGGGGCTATCGGATAGCGAGGCCAGCAACTTGATGAAAAAGCTCACGTGGGCGAACCTGAAGGCTGCGTTAAAGGGCTACTTCGATACCCTGTACACCACGCTAACCAGCGCAGCACCATCGGCGTTAGGCGCTTCGGCTTCCGTGGGAACTGCAACCACGGCAGCCCGGGCCGACCACGTTCACCCCTTACCGGCAGTGGCCACCACCAGCAGCAACGGGCTAATGAGCTCAACCGACAAGACCAAGTTAGACGGTATTACGGGTACAAACACGGGCGACGAAACAACGACCACCCTCGGAACAAAGATAGCCGGTGCAACACAAAAGAGCACGCCCGTTGACGCCGACAAATTCGGTTACTCGGATAGTGCAGCAAGTAACGTTTTAAAATACCTAACATGGGCTAACATAAAGGCCGCCCTTAAATCTTACTTTGATACCATTTATGCTACTTTATCGGTAGCTACTACAAGCACAAATGGGTTAATGAGCTCAACCGATAAAACAAAGTTAGACGGTATTGCTTCGGGGGCTACAAACACCCCGCTAACAAGTTCAGCCCCCGCCGCTTTAGGCGCTTCGGCGTCCGTGGGAACTGCAACCACGGCAGCCCGGGCCGACCACGTTCACCCCTTGCCGGCAGTGGCCACCACCAGCAGCAACGGGCTAATGAGCTCAACCGACAAGACCAAGTTAAACGGCATTACGGGTACAAACACGGGCGACGAAACAACGACCACCCTCGGAACAAAGATAGCCGGTGCAACACAAAAGAGCAC
>NZ_JBBFKU010000053.1:0-13209 GCF_037481895.1 Tenuifilum sp. | reverse complement strand
GATAACCTCATGGACTACCCTTCAACAGGCTCAGGGCTGGCTACGGCAACCGATGCCACCAAGCTCGATAAGTACCAGTGGGATCTAATCCACGACCCACAAAGGGTATGGTTTAGCTGGCTGGAGGAGGAGGGAGAGGGGGAGATAGGAATTTATGGAGTTACATGGTTAGGAAATGTTTTGTTTGGATTATATCCAGACGAACAAGAAAGAGAGATAGAAACAAGATTAGAATTGTTTAATCATATTTATCAGGAATATGAGAATTATTACAATAATTCAAAGATAAAAGATATTTATTTAAGTGTTGATAAATATAAAAACTGGTCGGTAAGAAAGGCATCATTTCAGGGGATTGCCAAAAAAGTTTTTAAGGGTTTAAAAACTAATGATAACACATTTAATTTGTGGAATGAGGGTATATATTTTGAAGATTATAAATTAGAAGGAAAATCATATAAAATAGCAATATATAGTGCCAGGAAGAATATAGTACTAGGAGAAACTATAAGAATAAAAAGTTTTAGTCAGCTTCGGTATAATAAATCGATAAAGGCAGGATATACAAAAAATTATGGATTAATTTCATTTTATGACACAGAAGGCAAGATGAATATGGTGATACAAATAATAGGCGAATCATCTAAGAAAGATGTAACACAATGGTTAAATTATTTAGGTCTGATATTACCATCCAGAGAACAGGAGAAAGAAGATAAGGACATTATTGACAAAATATTAGAGGTTATTCTTCATGATATAAATAAGCTTAATGAAATTTGGGGGGAGAAAAAAGAAGACCAAGAAGAATCTGCAATTGAGATTGCTTTAACAGAAATGGAAGAATTTTTAGGTAATTCATATGCATATGGCGGTGGTGATAGCAGAACCAGTTTAGATGAAAAAGGTACTGATGAGATGGATTGTTCCGAATTTGTAGCTCGATTCTTACAGAAGGCTTGTGGATTGGAAGAAGTTCCAAGTCCGTTTTACACATCACTTATGCTAAGTAGCATGCAAGATGGAAGCTTTGATAGCTTCTTACAGCATGTGAAGAATAGTGAAAAAGAGGATTTCAAAGATATAAGACCTGGTGATGTTTTCTTATGGAGTAGGAGCTCAAGTGATGGACATACTGGTGTTGTTGTGTCGTATGATAAAGAAACAGACAAGGTAACAGTGATTGAGGCTATTGGAATCTCGGGTGCTGCTGAGGAATCACTATCAAAAGACATTGAAGGATATTGCCAAGGTTGTATACGAAAATCAATATATACACGTACTGGAAAAGCCTTATACAAACACGCTGGATGGAAAGGGTATTTTAGAGCAGTAACAACAAAATAATAATACAATGAAAAAATATTTAACTATAATTTTAGTAGTATTTTTTGCTTCATGTAAAGCACAAAATAACGAATCCACCGTTGATTTCTTTTCTTTAGTTAAAAATCCTGATTATATATGGACAACATCCTATAGTATTGAAAAGGAGGACGATGTCACTGCAATATATTATGAGTTTTATATGAAAGATGTTCATGTTGGGCAAGGATGTATTTATGCAATTTCAAAACAATTTCCTGAAAAGTGGACAATTAAAGCGGTAGAAGACCCAAACGGCAATTGTGGTGATAAAAAAAATTACAAGCCTTTGTTTTATATTAATTGTGCTGCGAGAAACTTTTTTACCGAAAATAAAGAAGAATTGATCCAAAACTTTGATGTTTATACTTTTTTCGTAGATAAAACAGATTTAGAAGGGCCTTATAAAGAAACATCTGAATCTGGCAGTGCTGAATATTACAATGAAAAATCTGATAGCGAGGTAATTATTTACAAATATGAGTCAGGTAGTTGGGTTGAAAAAGGGAAACAAAAACTTGGAGATGAAATACCAAGAACCTTTGGGTCAAAGTATATAGAGAAATTAGCAAAAGAAAGAATCAAATAATTTTACTCCCACCCAACTGCCGCAAGTTTGTAACTTGTGGCACAAAGCTAATTTTTGCTGTAGGTCTGCTTTAAGGATAAAAGCCCCCTCAGTTGAGCCGAGGCAATAAAAAGCCTAGTTAGGCCGAGGCTGTAATAAGCAATAAACGAACCGTGTTCGGCGGCGGTTGCACCGCCGTCGCGCTATCAGCAACAGGCTGCGCCTGAGTTTTTTATAATTCCTCTGCTCGCGCGGATTTACCTTCGGTGAGCTCCCTTCGGTCGGTTGTAATCCGTGCGGTTGTAGTTCGGCAAAGCCAATCCGTGTGGTTATTTTAAAAGGTGTTTTCAATGAAGCACAGCTTGAATAAGTAAAAGTGTAGTATGTATTTGTCACGGACTACAAGTCCGCGCCAGCAATGAGTGGCGTATGCCGCACTCGTTTACAAGCGCGCGAGAGAGTTTAAAATTACCCATGTCCATTTAACCTTTAACTTTTATCTTTTAACTTTCAACGGTTAACGTCTCACGTTTAACGGACTTCATCTCCCTCTAACTTCCTCTAACTTCTTCTAACTTCCTCATATTCCGAGTCATTCCGTCTTATTCCATCTCATTCCGAGTCATTCCGAGTCAGCACCAACTCTGGCTTGTTTGTTCTGTTTCAATCTTTTTTGTGTTACTTAGCATTGTTTAACGCGTATCATTCATATATTTGCAATCCTAAAATAGCTGGTTTGAAACAGTTTTTATCAGTTCCATTTGCTTGCCTACTGCTTTTTGTGGCGGTGTGCTTATCGAGCAGCTACGCCTATTCGCAGGAGGGGGCTCGTACACTAGCCGGTAAACACTCCCGGAGCGATTCGCTAAGGGGTAGGAATGTCCCTTTTGATAAGGGTAGTGCAAGGGGTGTAGGCAGGTCGGCTACCGATACGCTTAAACCCAATGAGCGCAACATTTACGGTTACCTTGGCATTCAAGACCCTAAGAGCAAGTCGTTTGCATGGTATTTTGACCGGGAAACCTATGATTTGGTTCAAACACAAGCCTTTGACAGCTCGCTATTTTTGGTGCATCTGATACTACCCGGGCAAAAGAGCCTATCGCCCTTAACCTACCTGGGCAACATGGGCTCGCCTGAGCAGAGTGACCATTTTTTTGAACGGCCGGTTTGCTTTCCGTTCCTGTTTTCAAAGGGTTATTCCAGCTACGAGCAGCCGGTGCTAGATAGGAAGCAGTACAACGTACGACGCCCGCATACGCTGCTGGAGTATTCAACTGCCGGCAAAAGGCGTAATGCTGAGCAAAACCTTAGGGTTTTTCATACGCAGAATGTGAACAGGTACCTGAACTTCGGGTTGCAGTACGACTACTTCAGCACCAAGGGTATATACGAAAGGCAGCTAACCCGTAATAACGATTTTACGGCCTTTGCAAGTTACTACAGGCATAGGGTGTCGGCACAGGGAACGTTTGCTTACACATACATTCGGAATCAGGAAAATGGCGGGCTGGAGGACGATAGGTTCATACAGGATACCGTTATGGAGCCCAACCTGGTGCCTTTCAGGCTTAAGGACGCATCGGTGGAGTACCGTAAAAGGAGCTTTGCCGGAGTGGTGGGTTACGATATTATTACAAAAAGGCTAAACGATAGCCTTGAAAATCTGAAATCGATTCTCACGGCCAAGCTGATACTTGATGCCAACCGCTACACACGGGTTTACGCCGATACCGAAACCGATTCATCGTATTACGGCAATTTTTATATCAGCACCACATCTACCCACGACTCTGTGTACCTTGCCACCTACCAGTCGACCCTGCTTGTGGAGCTAAGCCAAATTGCCAAATACCCGGGCATACCCGGATTACGGGCATGGGTATCGGGCCTAATGGGGAGCTACTACAACTTTACACCCGATAACTTTATATATACCTACAGCAATACCAAGCTCAACACCAGTCACTTTGGCCTGGGGGTTTACAGCCAAAGCCCTTACCTATCGTACAGTGGCGCTGCACGTTTTTACATGAGCGGGTACAGGGCAGCCGATAAGGAGCTGCTTGGCCGTTTATCCATATCGCCATGGAAATCGAAGGAGCTGCCTTACGTAGCAGGGGAGCTAAGCATTACCGATAGGGAACCCGATATCTTTATAAATCGATATTTTTCAAATCATTACAAATGGGACAACACTTTTGAAAAGGAGAGCCGTTTCAGGTTAAGCGCACGCCTTGGAGCCGATAGGTTTGGTTTTGAGGCAGGGTATAGCATTGAGCATATCCTTAACTATTTTTACTTTGACACGCTCTCGTTACCTGCCCAGGAACCTAAGGTTACGGTAACCTCGGCCTACATTCAGGAAAAATTCAGGCTCGGTTGGTTCAACGCTGTGTGTAAGGTTATTTGGCAGGCAAGCACCAATGCCGATGTTTTAAGCTTGCCCACCCTTGCGGGGTTTGGTGCACTTTACGTGCAGTACCCCGTGGTAAAGGATGTGCTTACCATGCAGCTTGGTGTTAGCGGATTCTACCGTACCGAGTTTTACGCCGATGCCTATAATCCAGCACTTGGGGTTTACCATAACCAGCGCGTTCGAAAAATTGGCAACTATCCGTTCGTCGATGTATTCCTGAATGCCCGGTGGAAACGTGCCAATTTATTTATTAAGCTTGACCATGCCAACCAGGGATTAATTGATAATCAGTATTTTACAACGCTACACTACCCGTACAATCCACGTATGGTTAAGTTTGGAGTTTCGTGGATGTTTTACGACTAGTCGTCAAAATTCTCAATTGTAATTCAACACTTTAGCCTAATTTTGTGTTTCTGTTTGGTTAAACCAAAAAAGTCATATTATGGTTCGAAAAGTTATTTACCTGCGTAATGGGTTGATTTTTTTGGCTATGCTAATTTTTTTCTCGGTCAGTAGCTGTGAGAAAAAAGGGGTTAAGGACGAGGAAGTTCAGCGAGACCTTGCCGACATACTGGCCGACGGCAAACTTGTTGCTGTAACCGATTATAACGCAACAAGTTACTTTATCTACAAGGGTGAACCAATGGGTTACCAGTACGATATGCTTCGCGATTTAGCTACCTATTTAGGGGTAAAGCTCGAAATCGTGACCGAGAACGATATCGACAAATCGTTTGAGATGCTCAGGAAGGGTGAGGTTGATATCATAGCCAGCAGCTTAGCCATTACAGCCCAGCGCAAGGAAGAGGTTGATTTTACCTTGCCTCATGGCGAAACCAGCCAGGTGCTGGTTCAAAGGATACCCGCTGAAAGCGGCACTCCTGCCATACAAAAACCGCTTGAGCTATCGGGTAGGTTGGTTTACGTGCAAAAAAGCTCAGCAGGCGCACAGCGCCTAAAAAACCTATCCGATGAAATAGGTGGGGGAATAACCGTTGTTGAGCTACCCAACTACGATGCCGACAAGCTGATTGAGCTGGTAGCTACAGGGGAAATCGATTATGCGGTTTGCGACCAGTCCGTAGCCCTGGTAAAATCAAACTACTACAAGAATATCAACATAGATGTTCAAATAGGATTCCCGCAAAAAACGGCCTGGGCTGTAAGGAAAACCTCCGTTGAGCTCCGGAAAAAAGTTGACACATGGCTGGAGGGTTACCTAAAAACGGCTCACTACCGCAATATTGAGCTAAAGTATTTTGCCCAGGAACGCTTTAACAGGCGCGCCAGCAGCGATTACTTTTTCATTTACACCGGCAAGATTTCGCCGTGGGACGAGTACTTTAAGAAGTATAGCCAGGGCATTGACTGGGACTGGCGGCTTTTGGCCTCGCTGGTTTACCAGGAGTCGCGCTTCAGGCACGATGTTACCTCGCACAGGGGCGCATCGGGGTTAATGCAGATGATGCCCCAAACCGCCGAGTATTTCGGAGTTGATAGTACGGTTGGGCCTGCCAAGCAAATTGAGGCCGGCGTGAGGTATATCAAGTGGCTGGAAGACCGATTTGCCGCTTACGATATTCCCAAGGACGAAATGGTAAAGTTTGTCCTAGCATCGTACAATGCAGGGATAGGCCATATAATTGACGCCCGAAACCTTGCCCAGAAACACGGTCGAAACCCCAATGTTTGGGACAATAACGTGGAGTACTTTATCCGGAATAAGTCCCAGTTTGTAAACGACCCCGTTGTTAGGCACGGCAGGTTAAAGGGGGTTGAAACCACAAACTACGTGAAGGAGATAATGGAAAGGTACCAGCACTACAAGAATATCATAGGAGAGTAAAGCTCTCCTTTTTTTTGCTGTAACCTGCTTTATTCATACATTTGCGCAAAATTTTAGATGAAAATGAGTAATCGTAGAGTTAGGGTGCGTTTTGCACCAAGTCCTACCGGCCCTTTGCATATTGGAGGAGTGCGTACAGCGCTATTCAACTACTTTTTTGCCCGCCAGCACGGTGGCGATTTCATTCTCAGGATTGAGGATACTGACTCGCAACGGTTTGTCCCCGGCGCCGAGGAGTATATTAACGAGGCGCTGAACTGGTGCGGAATAAAGATAGATGAGGGCGTTCGTGAGGGTGGCCCGCATGCGCCCTACCGCCAAAGCGAACGCAAGCACATATACAAGCAGTATGCCGATAGGCTTGTGGAGAGCGGTCATGCATACTATGCCTTTGACACACCCGAGGTGTTGGACAAAATGCGCACCGAGGCCGAAGCCCAAGGCGGGGCATTTACATATAACTACGCCATAAGGAATGGGATGGAGAATTCCCTGGCATTACCAGCCGATGAGGTTAAGCGCCGCATTGAGCGTGGCGACCAATGGGTTATTCGCTTTAAGATGCCTGAGAACGAGGAGGTGGTGATGCACGACCTTATCCGCGGCGAGGTTAGGGTTAACACCTCAACCCTTGACGACAAGGTGCTGTTTAAGAGTAGCGATATGCTACCCACCTACCACCTGGCCAACGTAACCGACGATTACCTTATGGAGATTTCGCACGTTATCCGTGGCGAGGAGTGGTTACCATCGTTGCCCCTGCACGTGCTGCTTTACCGCGCCCTGGGCTGGGAGAATGTGATGCCAAAGTTTGCACACCTTCCGCTACTGCTAAAGCCATCGGGGAATGGCAAGCTGAGCAAGCGCGATGGCGATAAAATGGGATTCCCGGTTTTCCCGCTGCTATGGAAAAGCGCCGATGGCGAAATATCGCGTGGTTACCGCGAGGATGGTTACTTTCCCGAGGCATTTGTGAACCTGCTTGCACTTTTGGGATGGAATCCCGGAACCGACCAGGAGCTGTTCAGCATGGATGAGCTCATAAAGCTCTTCAGCATTGAGCGCGTAAACAAATCGGGCGCACGTTTCGACCCGGAAAAGGCAAAATGGTTCAACCACCAGTACCTTATCCGCAAATCCGACGCCGAGGTTGCTGAGCTATTCCAGCCTGTTCTTGAACAGTACAATATCGATGTACCAATCGACAAGCTCACGCGAATTGTTGGGCTGGTTAAGGAGCGCGTTAACTTTGTGCATGAGCTATGGGGCCAAACAAACTATTTCTTTGAACGCCCCCTGGAGTACGACCAGCAAGCTGTTGCCAAGCACTGGAAGCCCGAAACACCCGATATGATAACCGATGTTAGCGAAACACTAAAAGCATTGGGTTCCTGGAACTCGCACGAGATTGAAACAGCGCTTAAAGACCTTATCAACGCTAAGGGTTACGGCATGGGCAAGGTTATGAACGCTGTAAGGCTTTGCCTTGTTGGCGAATCGAAAGGCCCCGGAATTGCCGATATTTGCGAAATTCTGGGCAAGGACGAAACCCTTACAAGGCTTAACCAAGCCATTTTAATTCTGAATGGTAAGAAATGAATCGGAATGAATCGGAATGAATCGGAATGATTCGGAATGACTCGGAATATGAGGAAGTTAGAAGAAGTTAGAGGAAGTATTAGTCCGTTAAACGTGAGCCGTTAAACGTTGAAAGTTAAAAGTTAAAAATAAAAGTTAAAAGTTAAATGTGTGAATTTAAGCGGGAATGGTTCGAAATTGAAGGAAAATTATGAAGTTAAAGGAAGTTAGATGAAGTTAGAGGAATAGTAAGGCTAAACCAAATGACCATGAATTAATAAATTTAACCGGGCTAAATAATTGGAACGCAGAAATATTTTTAGAGGAGATTAGTCAGTTGAAGCACAAAAAACATTTAATTACATATTTCAATTGACGAATACGGAGATTTAATTATCTTTGTGGTATGAGAAACATTGTAAGCATAGCTGCAACCTGTTGTTGTATGTGGTATAGGTTTGTACCGCAGGGGAATTGCTATGCGCGATGTTGATTACTAGTTAACTCAATCCATAACTCAAGCCCTTCCGGTACATTCCCGGAGGGGCTTTTTCATTTTATATGGCTTTTAGTTACTAAAACGGTAAACAGATTGATTTTATGGAAAAGAACAAACTTAACTACATTGAAACCCGCCGAATGGTTGAGGACTTAAGCGATAGCCTTACAGAGCTGGTTATTGAAAGTTTGCTTGGTGCCGGACAAACGGTTGATACAGAAAAGCCTTACAGTAAACTTTACAAGGCGTTACGGTATTTTAATTCCGATACCAGTCAATGCCAAAGGCAACTGGAAATTGTTTACCAAGGATTCCAAGGTGTCCTTGATACACTTAGCCACGATGCAAACTTTATCTACCTAAACGACCCAGCAGCACAAAGCCTTGAGGAGGTACTGCTTGCATACCCCGGATTTTTTGCCATTGCCCATTACCGCGTTGCAAACCTACTGCATAGGGTAGGGGTAAACATTTTGCCAAGGATGATTACCGAGTACGCACATAGTAAAACAGGCATTGATATTCATCCGGCAGCAACCATTGGGCGGGAGTTCTGTATCGACCATGGAACAGGAGTAGTGATTGGCGAAACAACCATAATAGGCCAGCGGGTAAAGCTGTACCAAGGCGTAACCCTAGGCGCGCTAAGCGTATCGAAGAGCCTATCGGCCACAAAACGCCATCCCACCATTGAGGACGATGTGATTATTTACGCAGGCAGCACCATACTTGGGGGCGAGACCGTAATTGGACATGATAGCGTAATAGGCGGGAATGTATGGCTTATCAAAAGCGTTCCGCCTTTCTCAATGGTTTACCATGAGAGCAAAGTGATTGTACAACAGGGAAAGTTTAACCATAAAATGAAGTGATAGATGAAATACTTGAGTATCGATAAATCAATTGGAGCAACCCCACACATTAGGCTTAGCAGGATTTTCCCAAACGCTGAGGTTTGGCTTAAGGATGAGCGGCGCAATCCGAGCGGAAGTATCAAGGATAGGGCTGCCATGGCAATGGTTGAGGATGCTGAAAGGGAAGGACTTTTGAAACCGGGCAGTGTTATAGTTGAGCCAACATCGGGTAATACCGGGATTGGCCTTGCCATGGTTGCGGCTGTAAAAGGCTATAGGTTGATACTGACCATGCCTGAGAGCATGTCGGTTGAGCGAAGGGTAATACTCAAAGCTTACGGAGCTGAGATTATTCTAACACCAGCAGCGCAGGGTATGCATGGCGCAATTGATAAAGCAAAGGAGCTTATGGCTCAACTGCCATCGGCATGGATGCCCATGCAGTTTGCCAACCCTGCCAATCCAAACACACACTCACTTACCACAGCCAAGGAGATTTTAGCCGATTTTCCGGATGGACTCGATATGGTTGTTGCCGGGGTGGGTACTGCCGGGCATATCACCGGCGTTGGTCGAACACTTAAAGAAGCATTCCCCAACATTCAGGTAATAGCAGTTGAGCCGTTCGATTCGCCTGTTCTCTCCGGCGGGCAACGGGCTCCGCACCCCATTCAGGGGATTGGGGCTGGCTTTGTGCCCCAAAACCTCGACCGTGGTGTGATAGATGAAATAATTACGGTAAAAGCCGATGAGGCGTTTGAATGCATGCGGCTACTTGCCCGAACCGAAGGGATTTTAGCTGGGATATCAACCGGTGCAAATATTGCAGCCGTTAAAAAACTGCTGTCAGTAAAACAGGCCAACCCAAGAATTTTAACCTTTGCCTACGATACTGGCGAGCGCTACCTGAGTGTAAAGGGTATTTGGGATTTGGTTTAAAGCCCGGTAAGGCGTTTAATCTCATTCAGCTTATTAAGCGCCTCGATGGGAGTAAGGTTGTTGATATCAATCTTTTTAATCTGGTCACGTATTTGCTTTAGTACGGGGTCCTCGAGCTGGAAGATGCTTAGCTGGTAGCCCTCACGGTGGGTGCCAAGCTCATCAACCGGTTTGCTTAGCGATTGGCGTTGGGTGGAACTCTCCAGCTCAGCAAGTATCTCGTTGGCGCGTTTTACCACGCTTGGGGGCATACCGGCCATCCGGGCTACGTGTATTCCAAAGCTATGCTCGCTGCCACCCCTAACCAGCTTACGCAGGAAAATAACCTGGTTGTTGACCTCTTTTATGGTTACATTGTAGTTTTTAACACGTGGGAACGATTTTTCCATCTCGTTCAGCTCGTGGTAGTGGGTGGCAAAGAGGGTTTTTGCCCTTGCACTGGGGTGTTCATGCAGGTACTCAACAATTGCCCAGGCAATTGAAATGCCATCATAGGTTGATGTTCCACGACCAATCTCATCGAGTAGCACCAGGCTCCGGGGTGAGATGTTGTTCAGGATGCTGGCAGCCTCCTGCATCTCCACCATAAAGGTCGATTCGCCAAGCGACAGGTTATCCGATGCCCCAACACGGGTGAATATCTTATCGACTACACCAATTGAGGCCGCTTGGGCGGGAACAAACGAGCCCATTTGTGCCATAAGCACAATTAAGGCGGTTTGCCTTAGCAATGCCGATTTTCCGGCCATGTTGGGTCCAGTAATTATGATAATTTGCTGCTCGCGTGTGTCGAGGTAAACATCGTTGGCTATGTATTGCTCGCCTGCCGGCAGCATGCGCTCAATAACCGGATGTCGTCCCTGCCTAATATCAATTACATCGTCGAGGTTAACCTGGGGGCGGTTGTACTGGAACTCAACTGCGCAGTGGGCAAATGATAGCAGGCAGTCGAGCTGAGCTATGAGGTATGCGTTAAGCTGTATGGAGCCCACATACTCGGCAAGGCTGTGAACCAGGTTCTGGTAAAGGTTTTGCTCCAGCTCGGAAATCTTTTCCTCAGCGCCAAGAATTTTCTCCTCATACTCCTTTAGCTCCTGGGTAATGTAGCGCTCCGCCGATACAAGGGTCTGTTTCCTAATCCAATCCGCTGGAACTTTGTCCTTGTGGGTGTTCCTAACCTCAATGTAGTAGCCAAAAACGTTGTTGAAGTTAACCTTAAGCGATGGTATTCCCGTTCGCTCCGATTCGCGCTGCTGGATATTTAAGAGGTACTCCTTGCCGGAGTAAAGTATATCGCGTAACTCGTCGAGCTCAGCGTTAACACCTTTTGCAATCACCTGACCCTTTCCAAGCATCATGGGAGCATCGGGGACAATTTCCTGTTCAATGCGCTCGCGTATGCGGTGGCAGGGGTTCAGCTGCTCCGATATGCGAAGCAGCGTGGGTTCAGCGCTTTGGTCGCAGATGGTTTTAACCTCATCAATCAGGCTTAAGGCATTTTTTAGCTGTACCATCTCGCGGGGCTGAATACGACCCACCGCAGCCTTTGAAATGATTCGTTCCACATCGCCCATATCCCTTATCTTGTCGGTAAGGGTAGCGCGCATATCCTCGTTGTTAACAAATAGCTCAACAACGTTTAGCCTATCGTTAATGGAGTCGGTATTTTTTAGGGGTAAGGCTACCCAACGCTTCAGCAGGCGGGCACCCATGGGCGATGAGGTTTTATCGATAACCTCAATGAAAGTTTTGGCTCCCTCGTTAATGGAGCTGAACAGCTCCAGGTTGCGCGAGGTAAACCTGTCAATCCATACAAAGCTATCCTCGTCGATACGGGAAATGCTCTGAATGTGTCCTATTTGTGTGTGTTGGGTAACATCAAGGTAGTAGAGTATGGCGCCAGCAGCGGTAATTCCAAACTGCAACGATTCGACACCAAACCCTTTTAGTGATTGGGTTTTAAAGTGTTTTGTCAGTTTTTCGCGAGCAGCATCCTCGTTAAAGGCCCACTCGTCGAGCCGTGTTACATAATGTTTGCTTCCAAACTGCTCGAGGAACTCCTTGTACTTTGTTCGTTCAACAAGTATCTCCTTGGGCTTAAAGTTGTTGATAAGCTTATCGACATAGTCCAAATTTCCCTCGGAAGTGTAAAACTCACCGGTGGATATATCAAGGAAAGCCACTCCTCCCGCTTTTTTATCGAGATAGACACAAGCCAGGAAATTGTTCTCCTTACGCTCCAGAACATTATCGTTGTACGAAACGCCGGGGGTAACCAGTTCAGTAATTCCCCTTTTTACTATGGTTTTGGCTTTTTTGGGGTCCTCGAGCTGTTCGCAAATTGCCACCTTTTGGCCGGCACGTACAAGCTTTGGCAGATAGGTGTCAAGGGCATGGTGTGGAAATCCGGCAAGTTCAACAAACGATGCAGCACCGTTTGCCCGGCGGGTTAAGGTTATCCCTAAAATCTCCGAGGTTTTAATGGCATCCTCACCAAATGTCTCATAGAAATCGCCAACCCTGAAAAGCAGTATGGCATCGGGGTGGTTACGTTTGATGCTCAAGTACTGCTTCATCAGCGGAGTTTCCACAATATTTATATCATTCTCCTTGCTCACCGTTTATTAGTTTTCCGGAACGTTTACAAAAATACCAAATAGTTGCATAGCAATTCTGCCCTGTTGAAAAAAACGTTAAAACTACTTTACAACATAAAATTGCCAGGAATGAGGATTAAACTTTTGGCTAGTTTTGCGTTCAAATAAAGCGAAACCCCCGACTTCACAGCCGGGGATTTCAAATGGTTCAGGTATTAGTAAGGATTGGAAATAATCGCAGTAAAGTTAAAAATTTTCAACAACATTTTCAACACTTAGGTTTCAGTAGAGGAACGCTGTGATTGCTTACTAATACCTAACCATATACAGGACAGGCTTTTGGCCTGTCTTTTTTTATTTAGATTTTTTTTAGGTTTTTTAGACCCTACCGTTCGATATTAGATCTTAATCCAATTTCGTTTATAAACTCCTTTTGTCATTCTGTAAAACGAAGGATATATTGAATAGTGTGCAGTATATAGTGTTTAGGGGTGTTTGGAGTTTAGTGTTTAGTGAAATGCTTTTTTTCACTATCAACCAT
>NZ_JBBFKU010000052.1:0-16005 GCF_037481895.1 Tenuifilum sp. | reverse complement strand
TGATTACTTTTGAACCCTAACCACCTGATTAACAATTAGGCATTTTTTGATTTTAAATTATTTTGGACAGCTGTGATAGTTTTTATACTATTTCTTGCTTTCTTAACTTCAAAAAATTATGATAAGGTAGGCAAGGAATTTTACAAAAAAGGGTGTTGACCAAGCAACACCCTTTTTTATTAAAACTCTCGGAAACCAATAATGTGCCTTACATCGCGAATGGTTTTTGAGGCGCTTTCGCGAGCTTTTTCAGCCCCCATTAGGGCTACTTTTCTTAGGTAATCGTTATCGGCAAGTATAGCCTCAATTCGCTCGCGGATTGGTATTGTAAAAGTGATTATGTCCTCGGCCAGCTGCTTTTTCATATCGCCGTAGCGAATCTCACAGGCATTATACTTATCCTCAAAGTACTGGAGCGTATCGGGCGATGAAACAGCTTTCATGATAGTAAAAAGGTTCTGGATGGCCTCAGGTTTAGGTTGATTTGGTTGGGTTGGGCCTGCATCGGTAACCGCTTTCATCACTTTCTTTCGGATTGTCTCGGGGTCATCGGAAAGGTAAATGGCATTCCCTTCGGACTTACCCATTTTGCCTGAGCCATCGAGGCCAGGAATTTTAACCAAATCCTCACCAAAGTTAAAGGCAACCGGTTCAGGGAAGTAATCAACCTTATACATTCTATTGAATCGGTTGGCAAAGGTGCGAGTCATTTCCAGATGCTGTTCCTGATCTTTGCCCACAGGCACCTTGGTAGCCTTGTGAATAAGAATATCGGCAGCCATTAGGGTGGGATAGGTGAGTAGTCCTGCATTAATGTTATCGGGTTGCTTGCGAACCTTTTCCTTAAACGATGTGCATCGCTCAAGCTCGCCCTTGTATGCGTTCATGTTAAGCAAGAGGTAAAGCTCAGGAATCTGGGGTACATCGCTTTGTATGTAAAGCGTAGCCACTTCAGGGTCAAGGCCGCAGGCTAAGTATTCGGCAAGCACCTGTTTTACAGAACCATGTAAATCCTCGGGGGTGGGATGTGTGGTAAGCGAATGGTAATCGGCAATAAAAAAGAAGCATTTATTCTCATGCTGCATGCGAACAAAGTTGCGCAGCGCTCCAAAGTAATTGCCAAGGTGAAGTTTTCCGGTTGAGCGTATACCGCTAAGTACAATATCCATTTTCCTAAATTTTTGGCAAAAATAACATTTTTTAGGGTTTATTAAGCGTTGGTTTTTGTTTCAGGAACTCGTTCAGGGGGAGGGGTTTGTTTTGTTTTGCCCATTGGTAGGTTAACTCATACTGTTCTTTGAGGTTGTTAAAATCGAACATTGGGAAGCTATACCTATAGATGGGAACAAAAACAAGGGTTTTGGCGGCAAGTTCAGGGTAGCGTTTCTTAATGTGCTCAAGCCTCCGCCAGAAACCTAGCGATGTTAGCACATCGGGCGATAACCCATTATTTAATTTAGTTTTTAGCTCATACCCAAAGGGCTTTAGCTCATCGGCAAGGGTCATGTCCGTATCGCGCTTGCGCGAAATAATGATTACACGTTCAACGGGTTGTTTCCTGTAATTCTCAAACTCAATGAGTGCCTGAAAGGGAACACGGTCGTCGCCAATTCCACCATCGTAGTAAGGGATATCGGGAATGGTTTTTATACCGTTTATTCGGGATGGGGGAAAAACAAGCGGGTAGGCTGTTGATGCCATTAATACGTCTACTAGGCTTAAGGTTGAATCGCTTTCACGGTTGATTTTACGGTTGCAGAAACGGTATGTCCCTTCACTCAATGGCGAAGGCCGTAAGCTAACCACTGATATGGCAGTAGGAAAAGGCAAATCGGCCAAGGTCTTATATCCTAGCCGGTTAACCACAATTTCTTCCAGCAGTTTTCGTAAAGGCTCGTTGCTAACCGGCAAGCCCTTTTTATCGGTTCTGAAAACATTATCGTTTTTAATATCGCCAAAAAGCTCGCGATACTCTTTCCAGGTAAGTTTTTTCTCGAGCACTGCGTTTAGCATAACAGCATTAAGCGCACCTGAACTTGCCCCTGAAATGAAAACAACATCGTTAAGTTCGCCACGCTCGTAAAGGCTTTCGAGTAAAGCGGCCTCCTGTGCTATTTTAGCAGCAGCACCTGTAATAATGATGGCCGTACCCTTAGCGGGTTTTTCTTTATCGGAATCCTTCGTAAGGTTTGGCCTACTGGCCAATGTTAAAGTTGCTAATGCAGCTGAAAACAACAAAATCCATATGACAATCCGTTTGCGTGTCATCATTCCAATGAGGTTTAGTTAGTTACCTGATGTTGCTAAGTTAAGCGAGTTAAGTGTAAACATCTGTTTATTAAGGTTAAATTGAATAAAAACGGTTCAATAATTATTCATTTTAACATACTGAACTTGAAATGGTATTCAATTTTTAGTTAGATTTGCTTATAACCAACCACCAAAGCCATGAAACATATAATAGTACCCATCGATTTTTCAAAGGAATCGTTAAACGGGTTAAGACTGGCAATAATTTTTGCCAATAGGTTCGACAGCATGGTACAAATGGTGCATGTTCAAAAATACCCTACCGATTTAACACCAGGGCAGTTCGAGGAGGAGAATAAAAAGATTGAAAAAAAGCTGGAAGCTTTGGTGGAGGAATATTCTACCAAGATGTCAAACAGCGCCAATCTATCCTATATCATTAAAAAGGGCAAAATTTACCGCGAGGTTGTTAACCAGGCGCATGCTTTTGAGGATTCAGCCATTATTTGCTCTACTCATGGAGCCTCAGGTTTTGAGGAGTTTTTTATTGGTAGCAACGCTTTTAGGATTATTTCGGCTACGCAATGTCCGGTAATAACCATTAGGCATGGTGCCATGCCGCGCGATATCCAAAAAATTATCTTGCCTATCGACGTTACTGCCGATACTCGTCAGAAAGTTCCCATTACCACTGAAATTGCTAAGGTTTTTGATGCCGAGGTGCATGTAATTGCAGTGGCTACCATGCAAACCGATGAAATTGATCTCAAACTCAACGCCTATACCAAGCAGGTTTGCAGCTACCTAAAAGAGCACGAGGTGCGTTTCCAAAAGGCAAGCCTACGTGGTGATAATATCACCGATATTACCATTGAGTATGCCCTTGATGTGAATGCCGACCTTATTAGTATTATGACCGAGCAAAACATTGCCCTTAGCGATTTTGTTCTTGGCAGTCAAGCCCAACAGATGCTGAGTAGAAGTCCAATCCCTGTTCTTAGCGTTACCCCCAAGGAGATATTTATCATGGGCAGCTTTAAAACTTACGGTAGCGGCTACTAGGCTTACCTTGATATTTTAGTGAGATAAACTTTACCGCCAAGTATTGCCACCGAATCGGTTGTAGTTATATTATAACCCTCTAGTTTATCCCATTCTAGGCTAACATCTGTAATTAACGTTGCCCTTGAGGTAACACGTGGATGGTTTATACAGTCAGTGTAGATGGTATACCCCTGCAGTAGTAGACTATCGAGTGTGGTATAAATTTTTTGTGGCTTAATGTTAACCTCCTTAACGATTAAAGGTTTTTGAATTTGCAGATATTCAAGCCTATTGATAACTTTTGGAGCATCGGCAAGGATATAGGCTCTCCTTTCATTGGTATTTTGGGTAATCGACTTTATAACCAATTCGGAACCATCGGCTTGGTAAATCTTTTGTGGAAGCACTCCAAAGGTGATGTTCCATACTGAAACAGAGATTGCAAACCAAACAGTGGCATTCCGTTTTATTGACAAACCGGTTGCAGTGATAATTGTAAGGAAAGGAACCATGGCTAAAAACTCAGCGTTTCCGCCCGCCATAAAGGCAAAACCTACCTGTAATACTAAAGCCAGCAAGTGAATTTTATGAAATTTTTCAAGTCTGGTTGGTTTTGTATACCTAACAAACCAAAAAGTAAAAAATGCAAATGCAATACCCGATACAACTAGAGGAATCCACCACAGCCACAAATGTGTAAGAAGATAGTTGATATACCCATGCATTTGGAAAAATGTTCTGAATAGGTTGATTATGCCAACCATAAGAATCGTGGAGTTCAATTCAATTGATGCGTTTCCAGTGTAATAGTCGCTAAATATGAACCGGAAAAAGCTAGTAAAATTGATATCGATACCCATTGATAGCATGGCAAGGATGTAAGCGGCAGGAACTATTACTGCTGGTGCAAGGAAAAGCAGGGGTTTGTAATTCCTGTGATTTAATTTCCTTATGGTTCCAATAGCAAGGGCAATCCACCAAAAAAACATTATTTGGTGGTAAAGACACGCCGATGCCGACAGTAGCCCTGAAAAAACCATGTTTGAGATTTTGGGGCTATTCTCAGCTTTAAGAAAAAGGTAGCTAGCCCAAATTGCCAGCATCACTGGAATAGTGTATGTTTCGTTTTCAATTGAAAACCTAAGGAATCCCCAGCTTAGTCCCGCAATAATGGTATAGATTGTGGTTTGAATGGTATCAACCTTAACAAGTCGGAGTAACTTGAATAGAATGAAAGCGCTAACCGATGCGCAAAGAGCATTCATCAGCTTGAGCAGGTAAATGGTTTCGGCATTTGGCAGAAAAACGTGCCATATTTTAACCCAGTAAAATCCTGTAATGGTGTATAGCAGGTGATGTGGACGAAGCAGGTTACTGCTATTTACAATGTCAGCAGCATAACCCCAACCATCAATTGTACTCAGGTTTGATATTCCAAGTATGTATATTAGTAATAGGAGTGTAGCAACAATTGTTGCCCCCCAGCGCTCAAAAAACTTTTCATTCATACAAACGAAAACTACTAAGATTCATGAAATCTGATAAAAGTTACTATTTTTGTGTGGTTAAAACAGTGTATAAAAGTATTGTTTTTGAGTAAGATATCATACAGGCATGAGGAACAGTGAAAGAACAAAAGTAAAACTACTACTCGAGAGTGGAGTTGTTGGCGCTGAGGTAGCGGCAATGGGATGGGTACGTACCAAGCGTGGGAATAAGAATGTAGCCTTTGTTGCGTTAAACGATGGCTCAACCATCCATAACATCCAGGTTGTATTTGATATGACCCGTTTTACCGAGGAACAGCTTAAGGGAGTTACCACCGGGGCTTGTATTGCGGTGAGGGGATTGCTGGTTGAGTCGCCCGGTTCCGGTCAGCGCGTGGAGATTCAGGCTAACTACCTTGAGGTATTAGGTGAAGCCGATGCCACCACCTATCCGCTCCAGAAAAAAGGTCATAGTATGGAGTTTCTGCGTGAGATTGCGCACCTCCGCCCTCGCACAAATACTTTTGGAGCAGTTCTCCGAATCCGGCATGCCATGGCGTATGCCATTCACAAATACTTTAACGACAAGGGTTTCTTTTACATTCACGCACCCATCATTACCGGTTCCGATGCCGAAGGGGCAGGGGCTATGTTCCGCGTGACCACCCTCGATTTGGAGAATCTACCCCGCACCGAGGATGGAAAGATTGACTGGAACGAGGATTTCTTTGGCAAGGAGGCAAAGCTAACCGTTTCGGGACAGCTTGAGGCCGAACTGGGCGCTTTAGCCCTTTCGGAGGTTTACACTTTTGGACCAACCTTCCGTGCCGAAAATTCAAATACTCCCCGACACCTGGCTGAGTTCTGGATGATTGAGCCTGAAATGGCTTTCTACGATATCCAGGATAACATGGATTTGGCCGAGGATTTCCTAAAATACCTAATTAGGTATGCCCTTGAGCATTGTGCCGACGACCTGGAATTCCTCAACAAGATGTACGACAACGAGCTTATCGACAGGCTTAAGTTTGTGATTGAAAACCCATTTGAAAGGTTAACGTACACGGAGGCTATTAAAATACTGGAGGCAGCTAACCAGAAGTGGGAATTCCCTGTATTCTGGGGTGCCGATTTGCAGTCGGAGCATGAGCGTTACCTGGTTGAAAAGCACTTCAAAAAACCCGTTATTCTTACCAATTACCCCAAGGAGATAAAGGCCTTTTACATGAAGCAAAACGACGATGGCAAAACCGTTCGTGCCATGGATGTGTTGTTCCCAAAAATTGGCGAGATAATTGGAGGTTCCCAGCGTGAGGAGGTTTACGATAAGTTGCTAAGTCGTATCCATGAACTACATATTCCAGAAAAGGATGTTTGGTGGTACCTTGAAACCCGCAAGTTTGGCTCAGCTCCCCATAGTGGTTTTGGGCTTGGCTTTGAGCGCTTGCTGCTCTTTGTAACAGGAATGACCAATATTCGCGATGTAATACCCTTCCCCAGAACTCCCAAGAACTGCGAATTTTAAAAGTCTATGCTCAAGCAACGGTTACAGCAAAAACTGCTTCAGAAGCTATCGCCGCAGCAAATTCAGATGATAAAGCTGCTGGAGATACCTACCATGTTGCTTGAGCAGCGTATTAAAAAGGAGCTGGAGGAAAATCCCATACTCGAGGAGGTTGAACAAACGGAACCTCAAACGGAACCTGAAATTGTTTTACCCGACGATAACCAAGAGGGTAACGACGATGAGTTCTCCATTGAGGATTACATGAACGATGACGATATTCCTTCGTACAAGTTATACTCCAGCAACGCATCGCCCGACGATAAGCGGGAGGAAATACCTTTTTCCACCGGAATATCGTTTCACGAGCATCTTGAAAACCAGCTCGGAATGGCCGACCTCACCGAACGCGAAAAGCAACTTGGACTTTACCTAATTGGCAATATCGATGAGGACGGTTATATACGTCGTAAGCTAACCGCAATTGCCGATGATATTGCCTTCTCGTTAGGTATTGAAACCAATGAGGATGAGTTGGAACGAGTACTTTACGTTATTCAGGAATTTGACCCACCCGGTGTGGGTGCACGCGACCTCCAGGAATGTTTACTTATTCAGATTAAGGCCAAGGAACAGCAAAACGAGATAACTAAAATTGCCTACAAAATACTGAAGTACCACTTTGACGAGTTCATCAAGAAGCATTACGATAAGATTGCTTCAAAGCTTAATCTATCCGACGAAAAGCTTAAGCAGGCAATTGATGAAATTTTAAAGCTAAATCCCAAACCCGGCGGCAGTTTTACTGACCCTTACGACCAGTCGGCACAGCATATCATCCCCGATTTTATTCTCGATTACGAGGATGGTGAGTTTAGGTTAAACCTAAACTCGCGCAACGTGCCGGAGCTACGAATAAGCAAAGAATATGCCGATATGCTCGAGTCGTATTCTTACAATAAGGAGTTTAGCAATAGCCAGGAACGCGAGGCCATCGCTTTTGTAAAGCAAAAGATTGAATCGGCCAAGTGGTTTATTGATGCGCTGAAACAGCGCCAGAATACCCTGCTGACAACCATGCAGGCCATACTCGATTACCAGAAAGAGTATTTTCGCGATGGCGACGAAAGTAAGCTTAAGCCCATGATACTGAAGGATGTTGCTGAAAAAACAGGGCTCGACATTTCAACCATATCGCGCGTTGCTAACAGCAAGTACATTCAAACCCATTTCGGGATATTCCCTCTCAAGCACTTCTTTAGCGAGGGCATGCAAACCGATTCCGGCGAAGAGGTCTCAACCCGTGAAATTAAAAAAATACTTGCCGAGTGTGTCGATAATGAGGATAAGCGCAATCCCCTTACCGATGAGGAGCTAATGGAAATACTAAAAGGGAAGGGATACCCTATTGCCCGTAGGACAGTTGCCAAGTACCGTGAACAGCTTGGAATTCCGGTTGCTCGCCTGAGAAAAGAACTTAACTAATCTATTTTTTTTAAAATGCTACAACGACTATCGCTTATACTTTCAATTATTCTTCACCCTATACTGGCTACCACCTATATTTTTATAGTGATTTTCTCGTCCAACTCCTTTGTTGCCTTTCTACCTGTAAGGTTTAAGGTGATGCTTACTGTGTTTGTAGCTATAAATACTATTTTTCTGCCATTACTATTAATTGTTCTCCTTCATCGTCTTAGAATTATTCACGATTATACTCTGAAAGCCAGTAGGGATAGGGTTTTCCCCCTAGCCATATCGGTTTTACCTTACCTTTTCACCATCTTTCTTTTTTCCAGGCTTCAGGTTCCATTTGTTTTAATCAAAATACTTCAGGCAGGAATTTATACACTGATGGTTTCGGCAGCCATTTCTTACTTTTGGAAGATAAGCCTTCATTTAACTGGAATAGGGGGCATCTCGGGGTTTCTTTTGGCTTCGGCCCTGCAAGGGAACCAGGCTGCAATACCAATTTTTATTGTGAGTATATTGCTTTCAGGTCTTTTAGCCTCGGCCCGTCTTATTAAAGGCGATCATAACCCAACTCAAGTTTACGCTGGGTTCCTTACAGGTTTTACATTGGTTTTTTTGATTTTCTTTAAATAGGTAAGTTGATATACCTATTACGCATTGCATTGTTTACTGATGAAGGTTGCTTCTTGATATTCTGACCTTTATCATCAAAAAGAAACACCAAACAACTAATTACTCATTTTGTTATCTTTGTGATTTTAGAATCTAACCCTTGTACCTGTGGCAGCTAAGAAAAAGGTTAAAATATTTAAGAACCTGTGGAATAAGTACAGGTTGAGTATCTTCAATGAGGAGAACTATGAAGAGGTTTGGCAACTTCGTCTTTCCAGAATGAATGTAATAGTTTTCTTTGGCGGATTTTCTATTCTGCTTATTGCGCTTGTGAGTGTACTAATTGCCTTTACACCCCTAAGGGAATTCATACCCGGTTACCCCGATAGCCAAACCCGGAAAGGTTATGTTAAAAATGCCCTAAAGGTCGATTCGCTTGAGAGGGTGGTAGCCCAATGGCAGCGTTACTATGAGGATATCAATATCCTGCTTAACGGAGGAGAACCCCTTACTGGCCGCCAAACAGCAATCGATACGGTTAAGCCTACCGCAAAGGTTGAGCTATCCCCTTCAGAGGAGGATTCATTGCTCCGTATGCAAATTGAATCGGATGAGATGTTTAACCTGTCGGTGGGATCAAGTACAACCAAGAAAAGTAATATACCCTTTTTTATTCCACCCGTTAAGGGTATTATCACTAACAAGTATAACCCTTCAAAAAATCATTACGGAGTCGATCTGGTTGCAGGGCCAAACGAGGGGGTACTTGCTATTGCAAAGGGAACCGTAATACTCTCAACCTGGTCGTTGGAAACGGGTTACACAATTGCCATTCAGCACGAGGAGGGATTCCTTTCAGTATATAAGCATAACAGTAAACTGTTAAAAAAGCAGGGTGAATTTGTTAATTCAGGCGATGTGATAGCAATAATTGGTAATTCAGGCGAACTTACCACTGGACCCCACCTGCATTTTGAACTTTGGCACCACGGAGCCACCGTTGATCCCGCTAAGTACATTAAATTTTAGTGGCCGGTATGAAAAGAATTGCAATACTAGGTTCTACCGGTTCTATTGGTACGCAAGCGCTCGACGTTATTAGGGAGCATCCCGATATATTTAGCGTTGAGCTACTCGTAGCCCAAAACAGCTGGGAGCTATTAGTGCAGCAAGCCATTGAGTTTCAGCCAAACACCGTAATTATTGTAAATCAGAGTCATTATCACAGAGTAAAAGAAGCCCTAGCAAATCATCCCATTAAGGTATATACCGGGAAGCAGTCAATAGTGGAATCGGTCGTGTCGTCCGAGGTCGATATGGTTCTTACAGCCATGGTTGGATTTGCCGGGCTTGAACCCACGCTTAGCGCCATTGAGACAGGCAAGTCCATTGCATTGGCAAATAAGGAGACCCTGGTAGTTGCCGGCGAGCTGGTTACTAAAGCGGCAATGCAAAAAAGGGTTCCAATAATCCCGGTCGATTCCGAACACTCCGCCATATTTCAATGCCTGGTAGGCGAGCGCAGCCCCATTGAAAAAATAATACTTACTGCATCGGGTGGTCCATTCCGCAACCATTCCCTGGAGCAACTCATGCATGTTACCAAGGCCGATGCGCTTAACCACCCTAACTGGTGTATGGGGCAAAAAATAACTATCGATTCAGCCAGCCTGATGAACAAGGGACTTGAGGTTATTGAGGCTAAGTGGCTTTTCGGCCTTAACCCGGAGCAAATTGAGGTGGTTATTCATCCGCAATCAATTATCCATTCAATGGTACAGTTCATTGATGGGTCCATAAAAGCCCAAATGGGCTTACCCGATATGAAACTACCCATTCAGTACGCATTCACTTTCCCTGAGAGAGTAAACTCAGGTTTCCCGCGCATGGATTTTTCCATGAGTCACACCCTTACCTTTGAAAAACCCGATACCAATAGGTTCCCAAGCCTTGCCCTGGCTCTCGAATCGTTAAGGGCAGGAGGTAATATGCCCTGCGTGCTTAACGCTGCCAACGAGGTAGCTGTTGATGCTTTTCTGAGGGAGCAGATTAGCTTTATGGCAATCCCAAAGGTTGTTGAAGGTGCTATGCAAGCCATACCGTTTATTGGGCAACCTACCTTTGCCGATTACATTCAAACCGATTCCGAAACTCGAATAAAATCAGTTGAACTCATTAATAAAAACATTATAAAATGGAGATACTCATAAAAGCCGGTCAATTCTTTTTAAGCCTTTCAATCCTTGTTATTCTTCATGAGCTAGGGCACTTTCTTTTTGCAAAGCTTTTTAAAACCCGAGTTGAAAAGTTTTACCTTTTCTTCAACCCCTGGTTCTCGCTTTTTAAAATCAAGCGTGGTGAAACCGAGTACGGAGTGGGTTGGTTACCGCTGGGTGGTTATGTGAAAATTTCAGGGATGATTGACGAGTCCATGGATAAGGAGCAGCTCAAGCAACCCCCTCAGCCCTATGAGTTCCGCTCTAAGCCGGCATGGCAACGCCTACTAATCATGATAGGTGGAGTGCTTGTCAATGTTATTCTGGCCCTGTTCATTTATAGCGCAGTTCTATACACATGGGGCGAAGATTATCTTCCTACGAAAAGTCTTAAATACGGTGTTTCCTGCGATTCCTTAGCCACAGAGTTAGGTTTTAGGAATGGCGATAAAATACTGTATGTTGGAGGTAAGGAGATTGAAAACTTTCAGCAAATTGCTCATGATATTCTGCTAAATGAGAATCGTGACGTTACCGTTCTCCGTGGCACCGATACATTGAACATTAAAATAGCTGAGGATTACGTGGCTAAGCTTGTTAAAAGCCCTATTATTTTTTTCCCGCGCATCCCATTTGTAGTAGATGAAGTTAAGCCAGGAGAACCTGCTGAAAAGGCAGGGTTTATACAAGGCGATAGGCTGCTTGCCTTAAACGGACAACCCGCACAGTTTTTTGATGAGTTCAAATTCGAAATGCAGCGTAGTAAGGGGAAAACTGTAAAAGTAACCGTTGAGCGCAACGGAAACCCTATCGACCTAAATGTTGATGTTCCCGAAACTGGCATTATAGGGGTTTACCCTGTTGCCGATTTAGGAAAGTTCTTTGAGCTCAGCCACAGGGAGTATTCGTTCTTTCACTCAATTCCTGCCGGTGTTAAAAAGGGTTTTGCAACCATATCGAGCTACTTAAAACAGCTTAAGCTAATTTTCTCGCCCAAAACCAAAGCATACGAATCGGTTGGCGGGTTTATTACAATTGGTAAAATTTTCCCCTCAACTTGGGATTGGCAGGCATTCTGGAGCTTAACTGCATTCCTATCCATTATCCTCGCCATAATGAACATTCTTCCAATACCTGCGCTCGATGGTGGCCATGTAATGTTCTTGCTTTACGAGATTATTACTGGGCGGAAACCCAGCGATAAGTTCCTTGAATACGCTCAGCTTGTTGGCATGGCAATCCTTTTAGCGTTGCTTTTGTATGCCAACATCAACGATATTGTTAAACTTTTCAGGTAAAAGAGTTCTGTATGCTAACACTATTTATTGGGGGTGGAGAGTTGCTTGTTATTGCCATAGTTATCCTGGTAATTTTTGGAGCCAGCAAAATACCCCTTTTCATGCGTAACCTGGGTAGAGGTGTAGGTGAGTTTAAAAAAGGTATAAAAGAAGCCGAGAATCAAGAGGATAAAGAAAAGGAATGATTTATGTTTTTACGATTTAGGTGGTGTCTTTTATCACTTTTCTCACTTGTCTTTTTAAACGGGTTTTCAAACCCTGTTAAATTAAATAGGGGACAAAACCCTATAGTGTCTTTCATTGATGCTATTGAAAATCTTCCCATTTTCGTCCCCACATATCAAACCGACACAGTTAGGCAAAAACCTGACCTTTACTTTGAGTGCCAGCTCGCGGAGATTGGAAGGAACTCGCCCATTGATTTTGATTACAATCCCCATGTAAGGCGATATATCGACATTTTTACAATTGAGCGTCGTGAGCAAATTTCTAAAATGATTGGCTTAGCCAATTACTACTTCCCCCTTTTCGATGATGTGTTCAGCAAATACCAGTTGCCGTTGGAGCTAAAGTACCTTGCAGTAGTTGAATCGGCATTAAACCCATTGGCAATATCCCCAACCGGAGCAGTAGGGTTGTGGCAGTTTAAAATTAATACATCCAAGATGTTTAACCTTCAGGTAAACAACTTTGTTGATGAGCGAATGGACCCCTTGAAATCTACTGAGGCAGCCGCTCAGTACCTGCAATACCTTTACAGAACTTTTAACGACTGGAGTTTAGCACTGGCAGCCTATAACGTTGGACCTGGGCCCGTTAGGAATGCCATTGAGCGAGCTAACGGCGAAAGGAATTTTTGGAAGCTCTATCCACTCCTCCCTGAATCGGCGCAAAACTATGTGCCGGCATTTATTGCCGCTGCTTATGTAATGAATAACTACCATGAACATGGCATTACGCCTGCTCCTGTAGCTTTAGCTCAAAACCAAACCGATACAGTTTGGGTAAATAAGCCCCTCGATCTTAACCTTATGGCTAAGGCCATTGATATTGATATCAATGTTATTCGCTTTCTAAACCCAACCTATCGTTACGATTATATCCCTGAGGGTCCTTATCCACAGGTGTTACGGTTGCCTGCTGATAAAACTGGATTATTTATCAGGAAATCAAAGGAACTTTACCTGAACACATCGAAACCTAAGGTTTTGCCTGCGTTAGCTGCCGATAGCACTTTAACCCGTAAGGTTTACACCGTTAAGAATGGCGATAGCCTGCATAAGTTAGCAATGCAGTTTGGTTGCACCCTCCAGGATATTTACAGGTGGAATCCCGGATTGGATAGCACAATAACTGCAGGCCAAAACATTGTTATTTGGGTTAACCCTAAAAATCTCTGAAAGGTTTTAGGCGTTAGCAATAAATATTGTTTATAGGCGTTTATCTTGAAAATCAAAACTAATATTATGAAAAGTAGGTGGATAATAATACTTGCGGCTGCAGTTGCACTTAGCCCATCATGCAAAAAGGGGAGCAAGGGTGAGCGGTCGCTTTTACCCAATGTAACCGGAAGTGCTAATGAGCTTGTGGTAATACTGCCAAAAGCACTTCATAGCGATTCACTGGGTAAGCTATATAGCGATATTTTAACTGAAGATGTTCCCTTTTTGCCTCAAAGCGAGCCTAGGTTCGATATGGTGATGATTCCACCCGAAGCATTTACCGATATCTTTAAGCCACATCGTAACATCATTTTTAACGATATAGTTAAGGGTGCCAAGGAGGCAAAAATGTCCCTTAAAAGAGATGTTTGGGCTGCACCTCAAACCATTCTTTACATCTCGGGGCCTAGCTATAAATCAATTTACGACCTCCTACTAAAGGAGCGCGATAAAGTTGTAAGCATTTTTGAGCAGGCTGAACGCGATAGGGTAATACAGAATGCCATTACATATGAAGAAAAACCCATTAGGGAAGCGCTTGAAAAGAAGTATGGTGTTTCGATGTATTTCCCTAAAGGCTACAGGCTGAACTTTGACCACGACACTATTGCTTGGATATCCTATGAAACTCCGCTTACCAGCCAGGGCATTATTCTTTACACTTTCCCCTATACTGCAAAAAACACCTTTACGGTTGACTACCTTTTGGCTAAGCGCAATGAGTTTGTTAAAACCATTAGTGGTCCAACTCAGGGCTCGTATATGACTACCAGCAGCGTTATTATTCCGCAGCTTACCGATATGATGTTCAAAAATCGTTATTACGGAGTTATGCGTGGTTTGTGGGATGTATATAAGCATCCAATGGGTGGACCATTCATCAGCCATATTACCGTTGATGAGGAACGCCAAAGGGTTATTGTTGCTGAGGCATACGTTTATGCTCCATCAAAGGAGAAACGTAATTACCTCCGACAGGTTGAGGCTTTGCTATACACCATGGAGATTATTAAAAAGTAAATCTTCTTAAATAAATTACTTTTGATTTAACCAATAAAAAAAGGGGTGCTTAGAAAGCACCCCTTTACTTTGCGAATATTTATTTAATAGCCGTATCAACCAGTTCATCAACAAAGGCTTTTATGGAACGCGAATCGGTTGCACCATAAAAGTCGTAGAAGTATTCTATTAAGTATTTTTTGATTTCATCCTTACCCATTTTCTGTTTTACAAGGATTGGAATAATAGTCATAAACTCATTGGTTACAGTTTCCTTGTCAACAAAGGCCAGATTAAACTTTGTAATCTCCTCGCTGGTTTTTGTGTTCCTTTCGTATAGGTAAACAGCAACCGAAGGTATCTCGTTTTGGGTAATTACGCCGGCATTTGTGTTAACAAGCTTATCGCGTTCAATGAAAAGCGTTGTGTTTTCATACCCAATCTTTTTTGAAACCGGATTGTTATTCACCCGGTAGTAGAATACCACGAACTTATTTTCATCAATGGGGTAGGATTGAGGGTTAATTGGAACAGCAATATTATCGCCAATAATGGTGAACTTGTCATTGCCAAAGTAGGAACGGAGGTCGGAAACGGTGGTTTCGTCGGGGCGGTAACGCTCAGCCATAAGGCTTCTGCGCTTGGTGGGAACAGCAATGTCCTTAACCATGGCCGATAGCTGTTGAATGGTTTCAGGAGCTGGTGGCTCATGCAGCTTAATCATGTAACGCCCCATGTTTTGTCCAATGGAAATTACGTAGGAGTCAAACGAGTCGAACGTTACCTTGTCGGATGGTTGAAGCACATCGCCAGCTTTAAGCTGAGTTCCTGTTTTGTTGTTGGTTACCACACCGTTTATTCTTGTAACAATAAACGATTCCTGTGCCTGCACACTAACCGATATGGCAAGCAAAAGGACTGCTAAAAGGTGAACTACTGGTTTCATGGCTAAATTTTTTAGTTACATAATCAAATAATATACCAAAGTTACACTTTTCAAATTAACCCTTACCGTTTTTCCATTAAATATCACTACTATCCAGTTAAAATTTTAAAAATTACTTGAACCCTATCTTAGCCTGTCCACCATAAGGAATAGAAAAAATTAGAGTTGGTTTTATTGCAACGCTTCATCGCGTATCGATGCCAGAGGTTTGTCATTCCAGGCTAATCGGGGAATTTAATTAAAGATTTAAAGGTACTAAGAGAAGTTTCGGTTAAGTTCAGCATGACAAAGGGCGTTAGGGATATTGTCATTCCGAGCTAGTCGAGGAATCTCAATTAAAAAAGAGTTGTAGGTTCAATGAGATGCTTCGGCCGGGCTCAGCATGGCAACCGTCTCGAGAACCGAGCAAAAGCAAGTATCTCAGAGTTACACAGTGTAACACGGAGTTACACAGAATGGCATTCACGAACAACGAATCACGATCAACGAACATCGTTTCCAGCCCCGTAGGGGCTAAACATTTGTAACTCCATGGCTTATCCCTCTGTAAAGCGATGCACGCAATACCTTTTCCAAAGAGCAACCCTGAAACGTTGCATCGCAACAGAAAAGTATGGCAAAGAGCCATTTAAACGTTCCTTCTTGTCTTGATACAAGAAAGAACCAAAGAAAATCAAGGCTGAAAAGCCCGACCCGATGGGTGCCCCGAGGGTGGAACTGCCACGCAATACACT
>NZ_JBBFKU010000051.1:0-16100 GCF_037481895.1 Tenuifilum sp. | reverse complement strand
GTTACCCCTCGCTTACTCGCTCGAATGCGTTTGCAAACGCGTCCAGCATTCACCACCCCCTCGCTCCCACTCGTAATAAAACGCGTGTGGCATACACCACTCCGCCCGGTAACCTTCGGTAAATGTAGTAAAAAATCCCCTTGTTTAATCACGTACAAAAAAAACTTTTTTGTACCCGGCTGAGGCGCAGCGTTTGGCTTGGGCTATGTCCAGCCCCTCTTAGTACCTTTCGCACGCGTCTGGAGACGCGCGCTAACAAGGAAAACATAGTTAAAATAACCGCACGGATTGGCTTTGCCGAACTCCCTTCGGTCGGTTACAAATCCGCGCGAGCAGGGGTTCTAAATATCAGATAATCAAACATGTTTTAAAAATAGGCTGTCCGACAAATTTAATTTCCGTATTTTTGCCCAAGTTGAATGTTTAGTTCAGTAAAACAAAATTACAACATGGGGCGAAACCTTCGGTCGGTAAATCCTTATTTTATTTTTTACCCGTTCAGTAGTGAAATGAAATATTTAATTTTAACTGAAATTTTAGCTAGTTAGAAAATGGGAAAGTATTGCACTACACTAACAATTACCTTACTTTTTTCAACTTGTGCAATTTTTGCACAACCTAAGAATTATATCAAATGGGTAAACCCATTCATTGGAACTGAGCGAATGGGGCATACTTTCCCTGGCGCAACCGTTCCGTTTGGGGCAGTGCAACTTAGTCCCGATACCGATACTATCCCCTACTCTTCCAATGGCGAGTACAATCCCGATGTTTACAAGTATTGTGCTGGTTATCAGTACGGGGACAGTACCATAGTTGGCTTTAGCCATACCCATTTTAGCGGAACAGGGCATTCCGACCTTGGTGATATTCTTGTAATGCCAACCGTTGGTAAGCTTCACTTAAACCCCGGAACTGCTTCCAATACAAATACTGGGTATCGCTCCAAATTTTCTCATTCCAATGAGTTTGCCGAACCAAACTACTACAGGGTCAAACTCTTAGATTATAACATTCTTGCAGAGCTAACTACCACCACAAGGGTTGGGCTACATCGGTACACATTCCCTGAAACCGACTCAGCGCACATAATCATTGACCTTGTTCATGGCATTTATAATTATTCCGAAAAAAATGTTTGGACTTTCATTCGGGTTGAAAACGATACCCTTATAACCGGGTACCGACAAACATCAGGATGGGCACGCACCCGTACTGTATACTTTGCCATTACCTTTTCAAAGCCATTTAAAACCTATGGCATTATAAATGGCGATAAGTTGATTTATAAAGGTTTTTGGCGAAAATTCAATCAAGACTCCAATTTTCCTGAAAATGCTGGGCGTGAAATTCGTTGCCACTTCGACTTTTCAACTGCAAACCATGAACAAGTATTGCTAAAAGTTGCATTATCGCCCGTAAGTACCAGCGGAGCAGTTGAAAATCTAAATGCCGAAGCACCAGGCTGGGATTTTGATGCCATCAAAAAAGAGGGTCAAGAGCAATGGAATGATGAGCTAGGTAAAATTGAAGTTGAAACCCTTAGTGATAGTGACAAGGTAAACTTTTACACATCGATGTACCATGCCTTTCTAAGTCCAACCATTTACATGGATACTGATAGGAAATATCGAGGGCTTGACCAAAACATTTACACTGCAACCGATTTTGATAACTACACTACCTTCTCACTCTGGGACACATATAGAGCTTTGCATCCGCTTTTTAATATTATACAGCCAAAACGAAATGTCGATATGGTAAAATCGATGTTGGCTCATTACAGTCAAAGCGTCCATCGCATGCTCCCTATATGGTCGCACTACGCAAATGAGAACTGGTGCATGATTGGATACCATGCCGTATCAGTGATTGCCGACGCAGCCGTTAAAGGCAACGATGGCTTTGATTTACCCTATGCGCTTATGGCTTGCGTGCAAAGCGCTAAAAACAAATGGTACGATGGGTTAGGCTTTTATAGAGAACTTGGTTATGTTCCTGAGGATAAATCGGGGAGTTCTGTTTCCAAAACCCTTGAATACGCTTACGACGATTGGTGCATTGCACAACTTGCTAAAAAACTGGATAGAGAGGATATTTACAACGAGTTCATAAGTCGTTCAAACAACTTTCAAAATGTATTCGATAAGTCCATTGGGTTTATGCGTCCTCGTTTATCAAACGGGAGTTTCAAAACTAGTTTTAACGTGCTTAGCACACATGGACAAGGGTTTATAGAGGGTAACTCATGGAACTATAGCCTTTATGTACCCCACAACCCCGATGCTTTGGTAAGCATGCTTGGTGGGAAAAAGCAGCTCCGAACGTATCTTGACACTCTCTTTACCATGCATCTTCCTGATGAATACTTTGCCGAAACCGAAGACATAACCCGCGATGGGTTGATAGGTAATTACGTTCATGGGAATGAACCGTCGCACCATGTTCCATATCTCTACAACTGGACCGATACCCCCTGGAAAACGCAGTACTGGGTTAGAACCATTTGCAACCTAATGTACCAACCCAAACCAGACGGATTAAGCGGAAATGATGACTGCGGACAGATGAGTGCCTGGTACATTTTTAGTGCCCTTGGTTTCTATCCTGTAGCACCTGCATCGCCCAACTATGCTATTGGCAGCCCATTGGTTACCAAAGCCACAATTAAACTGGAAAACGGAAAAACACTTATCATTTCAACCCAAAATCAAGCTAAAAACAATGTTTATGTTCAGAAGGTGTTGCTTAATGGCAAACCTTACAGTAGTTACTTTTTAAACCATAACGATATAGTAAGTGGTGGTGAAATAACATTCATTATGGGTGATAAACCCCAAAAGTTAAAGTGAAAAGGAATAAGCACGAAGCATCGATGGAACTAATACCTCGCCGAATCGAAATATTTTTGAAATAATTAACACAATTAAACAAATCATATCCATTTGATACACAATTACATAAGAAATATATTTAAAATAAATCTAAATTAATGGTGCTAAATCCAAATATTATGCGTTACTTGCACCCGAATTAATAAATCACAACAAATGAACAAAGGAACAGTAAAATTTTTTAATGAATCAAAAGGCTTTGGTTTTATTAAAGATTCAGAAACAGGTGAAGAGTATTTTGTACACGCCACTGGATTAAAAGATCAAATTTCAGAAAACGATGAGGTTACTTACAACCTTGAACAAGGTAGAAAAGGGCTGAATGCAGTAGACGTAAAATTGACTTAGATTATCCAACATACTTGTTTAAATCCCGGTTTTACCGGGATTTTTTTTTACCATGAACTTTCAAATGCTAATTTTGTTAATTGAAAAAATTTGAAAACATGAAAATTCCTCAAATAGCCATTTTTCTATCAATTGTTCTAAGCGTTTACGCGCTTGTTAATTTATTCCTATTTTACCAAACTCGTCCAGTATTCAGTTTGGCTTCAATTGGAACTTGGTTAAAGTTTGTATTTTGGTTTATTGTACTCTCCTACCCTTTAGGTAGAATCCTTGAAGCTATATTAGGTGGACAAATTCCAACACTTCTTGTAAAGGTTGGCTCAATTTGGTTAGCCTTTATGCTTTACCTAACACTTTTTTTCCTATTTTTTCAATTAGCATCGCCTCTTATAAATTGGTTAGTAAAAATAGATATTAAAAGCTCCCTCGAATCACATAGAATGATAGTTGGAATGATATACTTTGCATCGCTTACAATCATTCTTGCTGGCTATATAAACGCTATCAACCCAAAGATAAACCAGCTAAGAATTGAATCAAATAAACCCATTCCAGGTGGAGGTTTAACCATAGCAATGGTTTCCGACATTCACCTTGGAACAATAATTGGGAAAAACGAATTAAGCAAACTTGTGGACAAAATCAACTCACAAAAGCCTGATATTGTCTTATTTGTAGGTGATATATTTGATGAGGACATTGCCCCGGTGGTAAATGGTCAAATGGGAGAGCAATTTGAGCGTATTAATGCAAAATATGGCGTTTTTGCAGTAACCGGAAACCATGAGTTCTTTAGTAACCATCAGGCAAAAATTGAGTACCTTCAAAAACATGGTGTAAACGTTTTGAACGACACGGTTGCTAAAGTTGCCAACATCAACATTGTAGGCCGGTACGACCGGCAAAGCAATTTTGCCTTGGGGCAAAGCCGTAAAACCTTATCGGAATTGGCAAAAGATATCGACCAGAGTAAGTTTACAATAGTGCTCGACCATCAGCCATTCAATCTAAGCGAATCTGTTGAATCCGGAGCTGACTTGCAGCTTTCGGGTCACACCCATCACGGACAGATGTGGCCTTTAAACTACATTACCCGAGCGGTATATGAGGTTAGCATGGGATATAAAAAGATTGGCAATACACACATATATGTATCGCCCGGTTATGGAACCTGGGGACCAAGGGTAAGGCTTGGGAATAGACCGGAGATAGCGGTGATAAGGATAAAGGATAAAGGATAAATGATTAGTTGATAGTTGATGGTTGATGGTTGTTGGTTGATGGTTGGTAGTGAATTCAATGGCTTTAATACTGTAATACTCTGTTTTACATTGTGTTACCTGTGTAATTCTGTGATACTTTTAATACTTGCAGATTTATTGTGAGAATCGTGAAATCAGAAAACAGGTAGTTCTTATCATATTGAGTTCCGATATATTGAGATATACTCCACCAAAGCATCACACTGTCATGCTGAGTCAGCCGAAGCATCCCTTTGTTCTTTTGCCCTTCTGTCGGGTCTGAGATCCTTCGCTACGCTCAGGATGACAAGCTATGTTGATGGTTGAAAGTTGATTATGCTGCAACGGATTATAAAACCTTACACTGTGTAACTTTGTGGTACTTTATATGCTTGTGGTATGATTCATGAAATCAGAAAGCTAGCTTTATATCATATTGAGCATTCCTACCGCCAAGCAAGCTTTTTGGTAATTAATAACCCCTGTTAATAACTTATTACCCTCACATTCTGTAAATTATAGTATTTAACAGTTATTACTCCACTGTTAGTTTAAGTATTTTCCTATTTTTGTTTTTGAAATTTTGGCGGAATGGAGAATTTCATTGTATCGGCACGAAAGTATCGCCCAGCAACGTTTAAAAGCGTGGTTGGACAGGCATCAATTACTACTACCCTAAAAAACGCCATTCAGCGTAAGCAGTTAGCCCAAGCCTACTTGTTCTGCGGGCCACGAGGGGTAGGTAAAACAACATGTGCCCGAATTTTTGCCAAAACCATAAACTGCCAAAACCTTTCCCCTGAGCTGGAAGCATGTAATAAATGCGAAAGTTGCAAATCGTTTAACACCAACCGCTCCTACAATATCCATGAGCTCGATGCAGCATCGAACAACTCCGTTGAGGATATCCGAAAATTAATTGAGCAGGTTCGCATACCGCCCCAAATTGGTAAGTATAGCGTATACATTATCGATGAGGTACACATGCTCTCGCAAAGCGCATTTAATGCTTTCCTTAAAACACTTGAGGAACCGCCAGCCCATGCCATTTTTATTATGGCAACCACCGAAAAACACAAAATCCTCCCTACCATTCTATCGCGTTGCCAGATATTCGATTTTAACCGTATCCGTGTTGAGGATACCGTAAATTACCTTGAATATATCGCTAAAACAGAGGGTGTTGAATACGAGGTAGAAGCCTTGAATATAATTGCCCAAAAGGCCGATGGGGCCATGCGCGATGCCCTTTCAATCTTTGACCAGGTAGTGAGCTTTAGCGAGAACCATATTACCTACCAAAAGGTAATTGAAAATCTGAATGTTCTCGACTATCAGTATTACTTCCGTTTAACCGAGAATTTCCTTAAGGGCGATTATGCTGACTCATTGCAGATATTCGATGAGCTCCTCTCAAAGGGTTTCGATGCCCAACAGTTTATAACTGGGCTAAGCATGCATCTAAGGAATGTGCTTGTTTGCCACGATCCAAAAACAATTCCCTTACTCGAGGTTGGAGCGGCTATTGCCCAAAAGTATAAGGAGATGGCAGCAACCTGCCCGCCAGGTTTCTTAATTGAAGCGCTTCAGGTCACCAATCAGTTTGATGTTGCCTTTAGGCAGAGCCCCAACCAAAGGCTTCATGTTGAGCTGATGCTTATTAAGCTTTGTGGGCTTAATCAAAAAAAAAAATCTGACGACAGCCAGGTAGAGGACTCCGATCCCGTTGAGTACAGTCAGCCTATATCATCTACCGTAAAACCAACATCTACGCCAAAAGCAATCCCAACAACCCCTAAAACACCTGTTCGCACCACATCAATCAAAAGCGCATTAAACGGAGCACCTAATAATGCTGATATTAAAAATAATGATGAACCCAAGGTAGAGGAAATCCAAACTGAAAACCAAGGGATTGCAAGTGTTGAAATTAAAAGAATTTCGCACGAACAAATACTAGAGGCTTGGACAAGCTTTGCTGAGCAAATTCAGAAAGATAAACCCGCACATTTTAGCTTAATGCAGGTGTATAAGCCAATTTTAAAGGAAAACAACAAAATCACTATTCAGTTTGAGGGTCAAATCCAGATTGAACTTTTTAGCGAGATAAAAAAAGACTTGCTCACCTACATCAAGAAAAGTTTTGGAATCCTAAACATTGAAATAGCTGAGGAAATTGTAGAAAAAATTGAAGATAACGGAAAACCAAGGCTCTACACTCCCGACGATAAGTTCCGCTTTATGGCAGAACGGAATCCAGCGCTAATCCGTTTAAAACAGCAATTGAACCTTGACCTCGATTAATTGTTATTTAAGTAGCAATTAACTATTTTTGAAATAAACCTAAAAAACTAAAGCTATGAATAAACGTTTAGAACAAGCTATCAATGAGCAAATAAATGCCGAGATTTGGTCGGCATACCTTTACCTGTCCATGTCAGCTCACTTTGGAGCGCAGGGCTTCAATGGCTTTGCCAATTGGTTTAAAGTACAGTGGCAGGAGGAGCTAACCCATGCCATGAAATTTTTCGACTACCTAATTGAGCGCGGTAGTAAGCCTGAGCTCAAGCCCATTAAGGAGGTTCCAACCAAATGGGATTCCCCTCTCCACGCCTTTGAGGAGACGCTAAAGCATGAAAAGGAGGTTACCCGCTTAATCAATAACCTTATGGATATTGCCATTGAGGAAAAAGACCATGCTGCAAAAGGAATGCTACAATGGTTTGTAGATGAACAGGTTGAAGAGGAAGCCAATGCCCAGGAATTAATTGATACGCTAAAGCTAATCAACGGCAATGGCAATGGACTTTTCATGCTCGACCGTGAGCTTAAACAACGCACTTTTGTAGACGACACCAAAAAGGCAGAATAAAAATTATCGCCAAAGAGAAACGGGGCTAATTAGCCCCGTTTTTTTATTGCTCATGTGTTAACTATTTAAAAAGAGTACACGAAGGGCTTTAATTGGAAAACCTACCAATCCTATAAAAATAAATGCTATAATAGGCATTTAAAAATTTAGTATTAACAGAATTAAACTCTTATTCGGTAGCATCCTTTCGTTATCCAAAAAATTCAAGTAAATTTGTAAGCTTCAAAAAATCTTAAATTTTTACAAAATGGGCTTAAGTAATTTTCTAACCAAATTTTTTGGAACCAAATCGGATCGCGATTTACGCGAGCTGATGCCTATAGTAAACAAAATCAGGGAGGCTTACCCCCGATATACCACCTTAACAAACGATCAGCTAAGGGAAGAGACTGAAAGGCTACGCAAGGTAGTGCGCGATTATATAGCTGAGGATGAGGCTAAAGTGGAGCAGCTTAAAGCCCAGATGGAGTCGGATGAGATTGACTATGAAGAAAAAGAAAGGGTTTACAAAGAAGTTGAGCGATTAACAAAGCAGATTGACGATAAAATTGAGGAGGTGCTTAACCAGGTACTTCCCGATGCATTTTCCATTGTTAAGGAAACCGCACGTAGGTTCAAGGAGAACGAAACCATTGAGGTAACAGCTACACAGTTTGACCGTGACCTTGCCGCCCGAAAGGATTTTGTTACCATACAAGGCGAAAAGGCCATTTACAAAAACCGCTGGATGGCCGGAGGTAATGAAATTGTGTGGGATATGGTTCACTACGACGTTCAGCTCATTGGTGGCGTTGTACTACATCAGGGGAAAATTGCCGAAATGGCAACAGGTGAAGGTAAAACGCTGGTTGCCACACTACCGGTGTTCCTGAATGCCCTTGCCGGCAAAGGCGTACATGTGGTTACCGTAAACGATTATCTGGCTCGCCGTGACTCGGAGTGGATGGGGCCAATATATGAGTTCCACGGCCTTTCAGTGGACTGTATCGATAAGCATCAACCTAACTCTGAGGCTCGCCGTAAGGCCTACAACTGCGATATCACCTATGGAACAAACAACGAGTTCGGTTTCGATTACCTACGCGATAACATGGCAATTGCTCCCGATGATCTGGTTCAACGAAAGCATCACTATGCCATTGTGGACGAGGTTGACTCGGTTTTAATTGACGATGCTCGAACCCCGCTAATCATCTCTGGACCCGTTCCCAAAGGCGAGGATCAGATGTTTGAGGAGTACAAGCCAAAGGTTGAGAAGCTTGTGAATGCCCAGCGTTCACTTATTACCCAGCTTTTAACCGATGCTCGTAAACTTATATCCGAGGGGAATACTGAGGAGGGAGGAAAACTACTACTCCGCGCGCACAAGGGTTGGCCAAAATACAAACCCCTTATCAAATTCCTAAGCGAACAAGGTAATAAGGCTCTCCTGCTTAAGACTGAAAACTTTTACATGCAGGATAACAACCGTAACATGCACCTTATTACTGACGATTTATACTTTGTAATTGACGAAAAGCAAAACTCTGTTGAGCTAACCGATAAGGGGATTGACCTTATCACCAGTTCAGCCGAAGATCCGAAGTTTTTCGTTCTACCCGACATAGGAAGCGAAATTGCCGAAATTGAGAAAATGTCGATAACACAGGGCGAAAAGCTGACCAAAAAGGATGAACTACTTAGGGAATATGCAGTAAAATCGGAGCGCGTACATACTGTTCATCAGCTACTTAAGGCCTACACCATGTTCGAGAAGGATGTGGAGTATGTAGTAATGGATAACAAGGTAAAAATTGTTGACGAGCAAACAGGTCGTATCCTCGAGGGGCGTAGGTATTCCGATGGTCTTCACCAGGCCATTGAAGCCAAGGAGCGCGTTAAGGTTGAGGCTGCCACTCAAACGTTTGCCACAATTACACTTCAGAACTACTTCCGTATGTACCATAAGCTGGCCGGTATGACCGGTACTGCTGAAACTGAGGCTGGTGAGTTCTGGAGTATCTATAAACTTGATGTGGTAGTTATCCCCACAAACAAACCGGTTATCCGCAAGGATATGGAAGATTTGGTTTACAAAACCAAACGCGAAAAGTACAATGCAGTAATTGATGAAATAGTTAGACTCCGCGATGCAAACCGTCCGGTACTGGTTGGTACTACCTCGGTTGAAGTGTCGGAATTGCTGAGCCGTATGCTAAAGCTTAAAGGAATACAGCATAATGTGCTTAACGCCAAGCAACACCAACGCGAGGCAGAAATTGTGGCACATGCAGGTATACCCAAAACGGTAACCATTGCCACCAACATGGCAGGTCGTGGTACTGACATTAAGCTAACCCCTGAATCGCGAGCAGCAGGCGGTTTGGCTATTATTGGTACTGAGCGCCATGAATCCAGGCGTGTTGACCGTCAGCTGCGTGGTCGTTCGGGACGCCAGGGCGATCCGGGAACATCGCAATTCTATGTTTCACTTGAGGATGATTTAATGCGCCTTTTTGGCTCGGACCGCATAGCAAGGGTTATGGATGCCATGGGGCATAAGGAGGGCGATGTAATTCAGCACTCAATGGTATCAAAATCCATTGAACGCGCACAGAAAAAGGTTGAGGAGAACAACTTTGGAATACGTAAGCGTTTGCTGGAGTACGACGACGTAATGAACGCTCAGCGCGAGGTTATTTACAAGCGTCGCCGCCACGCACTCTTTGGCGAAAGGCTCGATGTGGACATCTCAAACATGTTCATGGATGTTTGCGAGGCAATAGTTAACGAGTTCCATGGTAATTACGAATACGATGATTTCAAGCTAGAGATCATCAAGCAATTTTCACTCGATGTCCCTATAACCGAAGACGAATACCTTGAACTTAAACCATCAGAGATAGCCCAAAGGCTTTACAAGGTTGCCCTAGAATCGTACGATCGAAAGGCGCATGAAATTGCACGACAGGCCTACCCGGTAATCAAAGAGGTTTACGAAAAACAATCGGCCATCTACGAGAATATCGTGGTACCAATATCCGACGGTCAAAAGGTTTATCAAACCGTTACAAATCTGAAAAAGGCTTACGAGACAGGTGGTAAGGAACTAATTCGTTCTTTCACAAAGAACATCATACTGTTCACTATTGATGAGTACTGGAAGGAACACCTGCGTGAAATGGACGAACTAAAACAGAGTGTTCAGAATGCCGTATACGAGCAAAAAGACCCTCTGCTCATCTATAAGCTGGAAGCATTTGACCTTTTCCGCACAATGATTGATAAGCTTAACCGCGATATTGTTGCGGTTCTTGTGAAGGCGTTCATTCCGCTTCGCGATCCCAACCAGGTACAGGAAGCCCGTCAAAGCCGACGTACCGATATGAGCCAGTACCAAACCAGCCGTACCGATAATTTACAGCCTGGCGCAAACACCCAGGAGCAGAGCCGTCAACCAGTAAAAGTTGAAGTCAAGGTAGGACGTAACGATCCATGCCCTTGCGGTAGCGGTAAAAAGTACAAGAATTGTCACGGTAAAAACCTATAATTATTTCTGAACCAAAAGGAAAAATGACAGCAGAAAAGTTCATTCAGGTATTGGTAAAATCGGCAGCTGAAAAACTATACAACCAACCAATTGCCGATAGTTTAATACAGATACAAAAAACAAGAAAGGAATTTGAAGGCGACTACACCATGGTCGCCTTTCCGCTGCTTAAGTTGTCGCGTAAGTCGCCCGAGGAAACCTGTAAGGAAATTGGCGAAGAACTTGTAGCATTAGATAAACATATTGAGAGTTACAATGTAATCAAAGGTTTCCTGAACATAACCCTTTCAAAATTGTACTGGGCTAATGTACTGAATACCATTGTTCAAACCAACGATTTTGGGTTTTGTGAGGCCAAATCGGATAAACCAATAGTTATTGAATTCTCATCGCCCAACACAAACAAGCCTTTGCACCTTGGACATATCAGGAATAACCTTCTTGGAATGTCAATTTCCCGAATCATGGAGAAATCAGGGAAACGGGTAGTTAAAGTAAACCTTGTCAACGATCGTGGCATCCATATCTGCAAATCGATGCTTGCCTGGCAAAAGTTTGGCAATGGCGAAACACCTGAATCAACTGGAGTAAAGGGCGATCACCTGGTGGGCGATTACTACGTTAGATTCGATAAGGAGTACAAGGCCCAGGTTGAGGAGCTAAAAGCCAAGGGGATGCCCGAGGATGAGGCAAAACTAAAAGCCCCAATTATTCAGGAGGCACAGGAAATGCTTCGACGCTGGGAAGCCAAGGACCCTGAGGTTATTCACCTATGGAAAACCATGAATGGTTGGGTTTATGAGGGATTTGATAAAACTTACGCTGATTTAGGAATTACATTCGACAAGGTTTACCACGAGTCCGAGACATACCTACTCGGAAAAACGGTGGTCATGGATGGGTTAAACCGAGGAATATTCTTCAGGAAGGATGATGGCTCAGTTTGGGTTGATCTTACAAATGACGGATTGGACCAGAAATTGCTTTTACGTGGCGATGGAACATCGGTTTACATCACACAGGACATAGGCACAGCCATTCAACGATACAATGAGTTCAACTTTGATGAACACATTTACGTTGTTGGAAACGAGCAGGAGTATCACTTTCAGGTGTTAAAGCTGATAATGAAAAAGCTGGGATATGAATGGAGCGATGCTCTTTACCACCTTTCCTATGGTATGGTTCAGCTTCCTGAAGGTAAAATGAAATCGCGCGAGGGCACAGTAGTCGATGCCGACGATCTGATTGAAGAAATGATTGAAACTGCACGCCAAATGTCAGAGGAGTTAGGCAAGCTCGATGACGTTGACCATGGAGTGGCATCTGAAGTTATCAGAATGGTAGGCCTTGCTGCGCTTAAGTACTTCATCTTGAAGGTAGATCCCAAGAAAAACATGACTTTCAACCCAAAGGAATCCATCGACTTTAACGGGAATACTGGCCCATTCATCCAGTACACCCATGCTCGAATTAAGTCAGTTCTTGCCAAGGCAACCCATGCGGGCTATCAGGTTAATGGAATAATACAACCCGACTTCATTAGCAATTCAAAGGAACTTGAGCTTATACAGCTTTTAAGCCAATTTCCTGAGATTGTCCTTGCAGCCGCTCAAAACCATAATCCTTCATTAATTGCCAATTACGCTTACGAGCTAGCCAAAGAATATAACCAGTTCTACCATGATTTTACCATTCTTAAAGAACCTAACGAGGGTATAAGGTTGCTTAGGTTATCGCTCTCGGAACAGGTAGCCGATATAATCAAACGGGCCATGTGGTTGCTTGGTATCGATGTGCCTGAAAGAATGTAATCCCTTGATTTTTTTTAGTATGCAATTGAATAAGTTTTGTCTTTCTGCCTTTGTAATTTTGGTTACAACTTTTAACGTTAAGGCACAGGAATTTGAGCCCGCTAAGGATTTTGGCTCTGAGTTTGGAATAACAGGCATGTTTGGGAAGGAAGGAATAGATGGGAACAACTCGGCTTACGTTGGATTTACAGGAGCATACTTCTACGATTTAAAAAACGGACTTCGAGTTGGTATAAATCGGTACTACAATTTTAGCGGAGCCGAATACGCTTATACCTTCCCTATCTACTTTGCTCATCGAACCAAATCCAGCAGAAGTAATGAACCCTTTGTGTTTGATACTTTTGGCGAGTTCTTACTACAACTTTTTACCCATATAATTCCTGGCCGTGCAGAGTTCAATGCTGGACCGGTGATTGGTTATTTTAAATCAACCAACCAAACCATTAGTAATGGGTACAAACACACCAACCCGGTTTACCTTGCAGCTAACGCAAAGCTAAGGCTTACCTTTCAGATTTGGCGGTTTAATATTGGGGGAAGCTTCGGCGCCAGCTACATACCATCAAAAAATTTTTACCTGGTTTCACCCGACCCCGTATTTAATGGGAATAGGACTAGTTGGTCGCTTGAGATTGGTGCCTTTCTATCATTCTCCTTCGATTAAAAAAACCATATTTTTATTAAGTTTGCATAATAATTTGAAATAAGAGCATACTGATATGTTTGAGAATTTAACCGATAGGCTTGAGCGCTCTTTTAAGATACTAAAAGGTGAAGGTAAAATCACCGAGATTAATGTTGCCGAAACCGTAAAGGAAATACGCAAGGCACTTATTGAGGCCGATGTTAACTACAAGGTTGCCAAAACATTTACCGATGAGGTAAAGCGTAAGGCACTTGGCATGAATGTACTAAATGCCATTAAGCCTGGGCAACTGATGGTTAAGGTTGTTCACGATGAACTTGTTAGCCTTATGGGCGGACAAGCCACGGATATTAACCTTGCAGGTAATCCAACAGTTATCCTTATTGCAGGTTTACAGGGTTCAGGTAAAACAACTTTCTCGGCAAAACTTGCCAACCACCTAAAAAACAAAAAGGGTAAAAGCCCTCTGCTGGTTGCAGGCGACGTTTACCGACCCGCTGCTATTGAACAGCTTAAGGTTTTAGGTCAACAAATTAATGTTCCAGTATTTACCATACCCGGCAGCAACGATCCTATAGGAATTGCCAGGGAAGCTGTCAGGCTGGCAAAGAACAACAATCAGAACGTTGTAATAATTGATACTGCTGGGCGTTTGGCTATCGACGAGGAGATGATGAAAGAGGTTGAAGCCATCAAAAAGGCTGTTTCACCCAATGAAATCCTTTTCGTAGTCGACTCCATGACCGGCCAGGATGCGGTAAACACCGCAAAGGAATTTAACGATAGGCTCAACTTTGACGGCGTTGTGCTTACCAAGCTCGATGGTGATACCCGTGGCGGTGCAGCCCTCTCCATACGTGCCGTTGTTGACAAACCCATTAAATTCGTTAGCACCGGCGAAAAACTTGATGCTCTCGATATCTTCCACCCCGATCGCATGGCCGATCGTATCCTTGGTATGGGCGATATTGTCTCGCTGGTTGAGAAAGCGCAAGAACAATACGATGCCGAACAGGCTAAAGCCCTCCACAAAAAGATACTTAAGGATCAGTTCAACTTTAACGATTTTCTTGAACAGATTAACCAGATTAAAAAGATGGGTAACCTTAAAGACCTTGCCGGTATGATTCCCGGGGTTGGCAAGGCCTTAAAGGATATTGATATTGATGATGATGCTTTTAAAAACATCGAAGCCATCATCAAATCGATGACCCCTGAGGAACGCGAAAATCCATCGCTGATGAATGGCAGTCGCCGTAAGCGTATAGCAGAGGGTAGCGGAACATCAATCGTTGAGGTTAACCGATTGCTGAAACAATTTGAGGATATGCGTAAGCTAATGAAAATGGTATCGGGTGGTGGTGCAAAAAATTTGGCAAGAATGATGAACCAACCGCATAGGAGATAGGTTATTGTGTTTAGTGTTTAGTGTTTAGTGTTTAGTGTTTAGTGTTTGGTATTTGGATTTCGGATTCTAACTTCAAGTAAAATTCAGTTTAATATTAACTCGAAAATCAATGGAACTACTCGACGGAAAAAGAATAGCCGATGAGATAAAAGCTGAGATTGCGGCTGAAGTAGAGGCTATTAAAGGCAAAGGGGGCAAAATCCCACACCTGGTTGCCATTCTTGTAGGCCACGACGGCGCAAGCGAAACCTACGTTGGCCATAAAGAAAAAGCATGCGCTCAGGTGGGTTTCAAGTCGCAAGTTCTCCGTTTTGAGGATTCCATAACTGAGGCTCAGCTTCTGGACGAGATTAGGAAACTGAATAACGACCCCGATGTTGATGGTTTCATAGTTCAAATGCCTTTACCAAAGCATATCGACGAGCAAAAGGTTATTGAAACAATTGACCCCAAAAAGGATGTAGATGGATTTCACCCTGTGAACGTTGGCAGGATGAATATTGGCCTGCCTGCCTACATCTCAGCCACACCCGATGGTATTGTTGAACTGCTACGTCGCTACAAAATCCCCACAGAGGGGAAACACTGCGTGGTTATAGGCCGTAGCAACATTGTTGGCCGTCCCATTGCAAACCTGCTATCGCAGAAAAGTTACCCCGGCGATTGCACAGTTACCATTTGCCATAGCCGAACCCCCAATATCAAGGAATATACGCTCCAGGCCGATATACTAATTGTAGCCCTTGGCAAGGCTGAGTTTGTAACCGCCGACATGGTAAAACCTGGAGCAGTTGTGGTTGATGTGGGTATTACCCGGGTTGATGCCCCTGGCACTAAATCGGGCTGGAAATTGTTAGGCGACGTCAAGTTTGATGAAGTGGCACCCAAATGTAGCTACATTACCCCGGTACCGGGAGGTGTAGGCCCGCTAACAATTGTATCGCTACTAAAAAACACCCTAAAAGCAGCCAAAAAAGAGGTTTACGGATAATCACAATAATCTCTAACTTTATTATAGAAATATTGCTTAATACTAGTTTTCTCAACTTTTAATTATTAAGCACATTTTTAATAGATTTGTTAATCATTTCAAAAATTAATAAATGAAAAGAGTACTAGTTACCGGAGGCGCTGGATATATTGGTTCAGTTTTAGTTAGGCTTTTATTAGAGAATAAGTATCAGGTTAGAGTTTTTGATAATCTGATGTTTGGGGGGAATTCACTAATAGATCTTTTCAATAACGATAATTTTGATTTCTACAAAGGAGATATTCGTAACGAAGTCGATCTAATGAAAGCTCTTGCAGGAATTGACTATGTTGTTCATTTGGCAGCAATTGTTGG
>NZ_JBBFKU010000050.1:0-16396 GCF_037481895.1 Tenuifilum sp. | reverse complement strand
TTGTGACCAATATGTCAAAGATACAATCTGAACCGAGCGTTTTTTGCGAGCTCGGCGAAGCCAAAGCAATTCACAACCTTTATTGCTAGGTGCCGGATCGCCGTAGGGGTTGTGACCAATATGTCAAAGATACAATCTGAACCGAGCGTTTTTTGCGAGCTCGGCGAAACTATACAATTAACAACCGAAATGATTAAAATTGTAGAAATGTTACTTAAATTAGACAATCCTTTCCTAAAAAAAATAGAGCCGTGAAAAAAATTAGAACATTTAACGACGAAATCCAACGCCCCAAAAGGCTTTGCGAAACATGTGTTTATTACATTAAAAACCGAACTTGCATTGTTTACCTTGACCGCATACCCGAAAAATATTGGAGACAAAAGGTTGGGGAAAAGCCGTTGCATGACAGCCCTAAAGACAACCCCGAACCTGTTAACATGTTTTACAAACAAAAATACATCGAGATTTTAGAGTAAATGATAGGGTTTTGCAAGTTTGGGAACAACGGCGCCAGAACCGCTAAACTAATAGTCGCACCCCGTGCGGGTGCGTGGATTGCATAAGTTTGGTTAACCCGTAAACTTGATTATTAAATTCATCTATTTCGCAAAATGCGTTATACAAAATGCGTTATATATTTTGCGAAATGTGTTTTTCTACTTATATTAGCATAAAATAAATGGTAAAATGGCTAGGGTAAAGGATATAAACCCCTTCTTGGTTAATAGTTATATCTCAAAGGAGTATTTTTGCAATCGTGAAAATGAGTTGAACGTCCTGCTGAGGAATGTAAGGGGTAATGTGAATACAACTTTGATATCGCCACGCAGATTGGGGAAAACAGGGCTAATTTTACGCTTTTTTGAGATGCTTGGCGAAATGGGTGATTTCGGAACTGTTTACGTGGATATATACTCCTCACGAAATCTTTCTGATTTCATTAAACTGCTTACCACTGCAATTATCAATAAGTTTCCCGAGAGAACACCTGTGGGAAAGCGTTTCCTAAAACTACTTAAGGGCTTACGACCAGTATTCTCGTTCGATGCCATCACTGGCGCACCTCAAGTGCAGTTTAATTACCAATCCGAGAGCGATAAGGAATACACGCTTCAGCAATTGCTTGCTTTTATAAATGAACAACCTCATCCTGTTGTGGTTGCCATTGACGAGTTTCAGCAAATTGCTAATTACCCCGAGAAAAATGTGGAGGCTATACTCCGTACGTATATTCAACAATTTAACAGGCTTTGTTTTATTTTTAGTGGTAGTCGAAGGCATACCCTTATGGATATTTTTGCCAATACCAATAGACCATTCTACTCCAGTACCCGTTTCATCAACCTTGAGGCTATTGAAAGGGTAGCGTACAGAAATTTCATTCGTGAAAAATTTGAACAAGGAGAAAGGGTTATAGATGATGAAAGCATCGATTACGTGTTGGAATGGACAAAGGGCTATACATTCTACACGCAGAGTCTTTGCAATAGGCTATATTCTTTGAGAAAAATTAATTTGGATGCCGTGAAGGCCGAGTGTTTAGCGTTGCTTAGGGAGAATGAGCCCATATACCTTCAGTATAGAAATTTAATCACCAGTAAGCAATGGGAGTTTCTACTTGCCCTGGCAAAGGAGGAATCAGTATCGCAAATATATAGTAGGGAATTCCTTGTGAAGCATCAACTGGGTACACCCTCGTCCATTCATAGGATGCTCGATGCCCTACTTGAGAAAGAAATGATACTTGAAAGCGTTACCTCAACGGGATCAAGCTATAGCGTGTATGATGTATTTTTAATGCGTTGGATGCAAAGAACATATTAACATGTCTGTAGCACTTTATGCGGTGTAGCAATGGGTATGACCAATATGCAAACGATACAATCTGAACCGACCGTGTTTAGTGCAATTGCTATTCGCATTTATTCATGTTTAGTGTATTTTGAGAATAATACTCTATCATTATGCCACTGCTCAAGGTAACACACAACCTTGCTTAACTCGTCATACAAAAAGTCATCAAGGTAATATTTAGTTCCGTTTTCCATTGTGTCGTTTTCTACCATATCTTTAAACTGTTCAAAGCTTCCTCTAAAGTCTTCCCACCAAACCGTATCGGATTCAATAGCATACAGCAATTTAGTGTAAGTATTGATTACCCTGGTAAAGTTTTGATCCTGAAGTTCTGCATCTTCAATATTGCTTTCCCGAATGTAAAGCATCGATAGGGATTTCAGCGAACTCAGGTTACAGTCATTCAAAATGCAGTGTGAGAAAAGGACATCGTTAATCCATTGGTAGGTTGGAGATAAATTGTAAAATCCTGCTCCAACCAGTGAACACTCTTCAAACTCTGCTTTTTCTAGGTTGCAATCATGAAACCCAACATTATTGAGTTGTGTTTTAAGGAAAACGGCAAGGTGCAAATTACTATCAAGTATAAAAGAGTTATCAAGATTTGACCTGGTAAAGTGTGCCTTGCTAATACTACATTTCTGAATATGTGCTTTGGAAAGGTCTGTCTTTTTGACTTTAAGCCCATCAAGGTTGCACCTATTGAACCAAACGGAATCGGCTTGGCATTCAATGAATTCGACCTTATGAAAGTTACAATTCTCGAACACCGCATTGTAAAGCGTGGTTCCTTGGAATACCACATTACTTATGTTTTGGTTTTTTATGCACAATCCCGTTAGGTCTTTACCCTGTGCAATTGCATCTTTTAGTACTGCAGTGTAATTGGGGAACATCTCACACTGCTCAAGACTATACAAAACGTTGCCTTCGCAGTCGGTTATTGTAATTGTGTTCATATCTTTTTTATCTATATCATTTTGAAAAGTGATAATTTTGGGTTGTATTTAGTATCGTTACATTTGGAACTTTAAGCTGTTGCAATAGGCAAAGTATTACTGATGCAATGCAATTTATAAAAACATTTGTTTACATCAATGAATTAAAGGTTAGTGTTTTTTTTATACAGCAATTCCGCCATGTTACAACTGGTTTCCTCCCATTCCGAATAATTCCGAATAATTCAGGTTCATTCCGGTTCATTCCACCCATTCATTTAACTTCCTCTAACTCCATTTACAGCTTAATAATCTTTCCCACCACTCTCGCCTGAAATCGTTTTAAAATTACTACCTTTGCGGTTAAGAGTAAAATTTTTAACTATGACACTTGAAGAGTTCCGTAAGGATATACTGCAGGGGATCCCCGATGAGCTACCAGCACCCAAGCCATGGGATCCCTCGGTTAACCATGCGCCTAAGCGCAAAAAGATTCTTACCCTTGAGGAGAAAAAGCTAGCGGTTAAGAATGCCCTTAGGTATTTTCCGCCAAAGCATCATGCTGTTCTGACCGAGGAGTTTGCCCGTGAGCTGGAGGAGTACGGTCGTATCTATATGTATCGTTTCCGGCCCGATTATAAGATTTATGCACGATCCATTAACGATTTCCCGCATAAATCGGTTCAGGCTGCATCTATCATGCTAATGCTAAGTAACAACCTGGATTATGCTGTGGCGCAGCATCCGCATGAGCTTATAACCTACGGCGGGAATGGGGCGGTGTTCCAGAACTGGGCGCAGTACCGCTTAACCATGAAGTACCTGGCCGAGATGACCGATGAGCAAACCCTTGTTCTTTACTCAGGCCACCCCATGGGGCTTTTCCCATCGCACCCCGATGCACCCCGCGTGGTGGTTACCAATGGAATGATGATTCCCAACTACTCCAGTAAGGACGACTGGGAGCGTTACAACGCACTTGGCGTGACCCAATACGGGCAGATGACAGCCGGTTCATTCATGTACATTGGCCCTCAAGGGATTGTGCATGGAACAACCATTACCGTGATGAACGCCGGTCGTAAGCAGATGAAACCGGGCGAAACCGATTTGCGTGGTAAAATATTTGTATCCTCAGGTCTTGGTGGAATGTCGGGTGCTCAGCCCAAGGCAGCCGTGGTTGCAGGAATGGTTGGCGTTATTGCCGAGATTAACCCCAAGGCCGTTGAGGTTAGGCATGGCCAAAAGTGGGTGGATGAGGTTTACACCAGCCTTGATGAGCTCATCCCTCGTATCCGTCAGGCTTCGGCCAACAAGGAAGCCGTTTCGCTGGCATACCAGGGTAACATTGTTGACCTCTGGGAGCGTCTGGTTACCGAAAACATCCACGTTGATTTGGGAAGCGACCAAACCTCATTACATAATCCCTTTGCCGGAGGGTACTACCCTGTGGGCCTTAGCTTTGAGGAGGCTAACAGGATGATGGCTGAACAGCCAGAACTTTTCAAGGAAAAGGTTTATGAGAGTTTACGACGCCATGTAAAGGCCATAAATACCATGGCTGCCCGTGGCATGTACTTTTTCGACTATGGCAATGCATTCCTGCTGGAGAGTAGCCGCGCCGGTGCCGATATCCTTAAACCTAACGGCGATTTTAGGTACCCGTCGTACGTTCAGGACATAATGGGACCCATGTTCTTCGATTACGGCTTTGGCCCATTCCGCTGGGTATGCACCTCGTCCGATCCCAAGGATTTGGCCACCACCGATGCTATAGCCCTTGAGGTACTTGAGGAGATAGCCAAGACCGCTCCGGCCGAAATCATGGGGCAGCTACAGGATAACATTCACTGGATACGCGAGGCTGGTAAGAACAATTTGGTGGTTGGATCACAAGCCCGTATCCTTTACGCCGATGCCGAAGGCCGTATTAAGATTGCTGCTGCCTTTAACAAGGCAATTAGAGACGGGCGCATTTCAGCCCCGGTAGTACTGGGTCGCGACCACCACGATGTATCGGGAACTGACTCACCATACCGCGAAACATCCAACATCTACGATGGCTCGCGCTTCACAGCCGATATGGCTATCCACAACGTAATTGGCGATGCTTTCCGTGGCGCCACCTGGGTATCAATTCACAACGGAGGTGGTGTTGGGTGGGGCGAGGTTATAAATGGCGGCTTTGGCCTCACGCTCGATGGCTCCGATGCTGCCGATAGACGCCTCCACATGATGCTCCACTGGGATGTGAACAATGGTATTGCCCGTAGGAGTTGGGCGCGTAACAGTGGGGCAATGTTTGCCATTAAGCGCGAGATGGAACGCACCCCATTGCTCAAGGTTACACTTCCTAATATTGCCGACGATAGTTTAATTGCTAAGGTGGTGAAGGGCTAATGCCCTTCATCACTTAAATAATTGAGTTATGAAAAGGACTGCCCAACTGTTATTGTTCATAGCAACTTTTGTAATGCTATCCGGATCATCGTGCGACAAGTACGAAAAGGGGGAGGGGATTACCGGGGTTTGGCGGTGCCGGGAGAATTACCAGGGAACCAAATTCAGGTCGTATAACGTGAGTGTTGACCGCTACACCCAACTCGATAGCTCAACCTACGTGATTTATAACCTTTACAACCTTGGGCTTGACCTTGAAACCTATGTTCAGCTTAAGGATACCGTTTTTACGGTGCTAAGCACCAATAGCGATCTGTATTTTATAACTGGCAGGGGTGTTTGGCACAGGTACAGCCAAACAATTGACTGGGAGTATAGTGTTTCAGGGCAGATAAACGACCCATTTGTTAGCGCAACATTTGATCGTCCCTAGTCGAATAGGATGGAGTAGGGGCGAGCTACGGTTTGCCTGAAAGTGGCCAGGTTGATATTCCTTGCCATACGCAACGATTCTTTCCCTTCAAAAAATATTAATACAGTTGGAAATGTAAATACTGAGAATTTCCCGCATATCTCAGGAGTTTCGTTGGCATTTACCACGTAAATGTGCATCTTGGGGAATTCACTACCAACTATTTGCTCGAGTTGGGGCAGCATAACATGGCAAACCCCGCATGCCTGTGAGTTAAAGTAGATAGCACTGGCAGGCTCGCTCAGGGCCTTACTTAAATCGGACTCGTTCTGTATAACTTTTACCATTCGTAGTATGTTCCGTTACTTAGCATTACAAGGGTGCACCCCTCCACCACGTCAATTCCATGTTCTCGGGCAAGTTTTTCCAGCTCAGGGTTTTCAGTTCCCGGGTTAAAAATCAGACGTTTGGGTTTGAGGTTGATGATATAGTTGTAGTATGGAGCCTGATTACGTGCGCTGAGATATAGTGTTATGGTGTGAATATCTGGTATATCCTGTAGTTCGGTTTGAATCTCAATATCATCAACCATCCCTTTACGCGCACCTATTGCTACTACCTCAATACCATGTTTCCTAAGGCTTCGTATGGCCAGGTACGAGTAACGCTCAGGTTTTTGACTGGCTCCTAGTACCAATGTTTTTGGAAGAATATCGTTTCCTGCCTCCATACAGCTAATTCTTTCTCAGAAGAACTACGGCATAAGCCGAAACGCCTTCCTCGCGTCCAACAAAACCAAGTTTCTCGGTAGTAGTTGCTTTTATTGAAATTTGCTGTGGCTCAATATCTAATGCTTTGGCAAGCTCAGCCTGCATTTTGGGTATATAATCCTTTACCTTTGGGCGTTGTAGGCAGATGGTTGAGTCGATGTTTCCAATGGTGTATCCTTTTTTGGCAATTATATCCATTGTTTTCCGTAAAAGTATTTTACTATCGATACCCTTTAAAGAGGGATCGGTATCGGGGAAATGGACACCTATATCGCCCAGGTTGGCTGCACCCAGCATGGCATCGCAAATGGCATGGATAAGGGCATCGCCATCGGAGTGACCTAATGAGCCCTTGGTGTGCTCAATTTGAACTCCACCTAACCAAAAAGGGAGCCCTTGTTGCAGCTGATGAACATCGTAGCCAAAGCCTATCCTAAAATCCATTACTTATCTCTATTTGTTCTTGTTCTTGCAGGTTCAAATTCAAAAGAGATTGAAAAGCGAAGGGTGTTGGCCATAGGGCTATTGAACCCACCGGTTGGGATAAGGTAGGAGAAATCGATATTAAACACATTGTAACGCAATCCTGCCCCAAGGGTGATATACTTACGGTTCCCCTTATTTTGGCTCTCGTGGAAGTATCCTGCCCTAATGGCAAACTGCTTTGCGTACCAGTACTCAATCCCAGTGGCAATGTATATTTCCTGCATTTCCTCCTTGAAGCCACCTGGGGCGTCGTAAAAGGATTGAATCATACCCTGCACAACCGATACGTTTGGATCCATTCCGCTTACAATCTCATCCTGGCTGTTGTAAACAGGTGGAGTAGGAACTAGCAACTTGTTTAAATCCAGTAGATACGAAAACCCATTGTATTGGTCGATGTTAAGCGATAACCTTCCACCAACTCTTAGGTTAATGGGTATAAACTCCTTTTGTGGATCCTCATTGTAGGATAGTTTTGTTCCAATATTGGAGATATTACCACCAATTGCCATTTCGCCACTTTTCCCGGCAAGGCTAATAGCGTTCTGGTAGTATACTGCCAAATCGGCTGCAAACGAGGTACCGGGTTTACCGCTGCCAGTGCCTGTGGTAGTAAAATTACCGGTTAAATCGGAACGGATGTAACGGAAAGCCATTGCACCGGCAATATGGTCGGAAAACTTACGAGAGTATGCAAAATCGATTGCAAACTCGTTAGGGTTAAAGGCCTGGATGTAGTTGTTATTGTTATCCCTGAAGGTGATTTCACCCATTGAGAAGTAAAGCAACGATCCGCTGATGGATTGCATCTTATCAAACTGGTAATAACCGGTTAAATGGGTAAGGTTGATATCGTTAACCAAGTTCCTGAGCCAAGGGGTATAGGAAAATCCCATGCCCCACTTTTTACCTTCAATAAATGGAAACTTAGCAGGGTTCCAGTGTTGTGAGTTTACATCGGGTACCGATGCCACTCCGGCATCGCCAAGGGCGGCACTCCGTGAGTCGGGTGCTATGGTTAGGAATGGTACAGCAATGCGCAATGCATTTAAACCACCCGATAGCGATATGGTACTATCGAACTGAGCCTTAACCGTAGGCTGTAATCCTACTAAAAGAATTGTTGCAATTCCAAAAAATTTCTTAATCATCAACTTAACAATTATGAGTTTGCAAAAATAACATTTATACAGTAACAAATGTAAACGGTGTAATATGATACTTATTGTTTAATATCAAACTAAAGTACAACGAATTTTGTTGTGGCTACCTGCTCACCCTGTACCGATGAAACTTGAATGCGAGCAAAGTAAATTCCCTTTGCAAGTTTCTCCCCGTTGGAGTTACATCCGTTCCATTCAAGTGGCCCTATCCTGTAACCTTCAGTATAAATCCCTTTTTTAAGGAGTTGGGCAACTTTAGAGCCATTGATGTTGAATATTTCCAGCTTTACATCAAGTTCAGTTTCATTGGTGTTTGTTTCAAAGTAGAACTGTGTGTTATCCCTAACAGGGTTTGGAACACTGTAAAAGTTACCAACCACAAGTTTATCGTCGCCAATTACCCGGAAAACTATTTTGCCGGTATTGCTATTATTAAAGGCATCCCAGGCCTTTACCTCTATAGTGTAAGTTCCGGGAGTTAGGCCAGAGAGCTGGTATGTTGCTATACCCTGAGTGTAATCGTCGGTATTGGCTTTGTAGAAATTATTAAGGTTTAATGTTTCGCTTTGCCCGGCTGGATATGTTAATGTTGCGGTAAGATCATGCCCTATCCCCGCTCCGGTTGTGTTTATGCCACTCGCATCGGAAAGGTAAACCAGTAGCAGAGGGTTGGAGTTGCAAATACCACCGTTAGTGAACTTGGTATCGTTCAGGTAGATTTTAATTTGCGGACCCTCGCTATCAATGCTTTCAGGGTTACCAATTCCCCCAACAACTATTGAATCGTGAACGCCAAGGGCTGTTTGCATGCCATCGGTTGCAAAAAGACTTATTTTTCCATTCCCGTATGAGAAGTTAATATCTTTTGGTACCGTAAAATCGATACTAAAAGTACCCTGTGAAACAGTTGCTTTCCCTTTAAATATGATATTATCGCGACTTTTAAAGGTCATCGGAGTGCCGCCATCGTTAGCCAGGGTGGTAATTTCGCGTTCCTTATCGTATAGGGTAACCGAAACGGTTCCATTGAAATTTTCAACAGTTGTGCCAAGGTTATCAGCAATAAACCCTTTAAGGTTTACCTTATTAAGTGCCTTTAGTGTATCAGATGGCTCTGATGCTGGTCGTTCATTAATATATGAGATTTTTATGTTGTATTTAGGGTATTTTAGCATCAATGCGGGATCGCCTAATAGGGTGAAGTTGCGTTTATTGTATCCGGTTCCCGATAGTATTTTGGTTATGCGAACCAAATCACCAAGCCTGACATAGTTGCCATAGGCATCGGTTTTAAAAAGCTGCTGTATAAAGTTGTAGTTTAAGGTGAAGTTTGGGCTTGAGTAAACAAGCCGGGTAGTAGATAGTAAAGCTATTGCGCCACCCTTTGGGGTTAGTAGTATCCATTCCCCGGTTGAGGTCATGTGGTAATCGTCAAAACGGCTAAACTCGCAGGTTGCTGTTACAAATAAAGGTAGGCGTTTAGCGTTTTTCCATCCCAACACATCGTTTAGCATTAAAACCTTCTCGTGGGCAAGCCACCTTTCATTCCCATGACCAGTATAGTTTAAAAGCAAAGCGCCATTGTTAACAGCAGAATTAATGGCATTGGTAACATCGGGGTAGCGTTGACCACCCGAAACAACCTCTTGTTGGTAAGCATCGAAAAATATTTTCTGGATATTATATGCCGGGTAATTGGTTTCAATGTACTTTGCCAGCGTGTTGGCATCCTGCATATGAACGTTACCATCCTCGTCGTCGCCAATGAAAACCAATTTACTTTGCCAGTCGTCAATATCTTCATTCGCCATGTAATTCTTAATTTTGGCAATTAAATTGGCGGCTTGTTCCGGTGAACTAACAGGTAGCCGGCCAATTCCAATGTCAATATAGCCTGAGGCTTCGCCTTCATTATCATCGAGTAATCCAAAGAAATCGTCCGATACAAATGACTCAACCCTGTTTATTGAGCGAGGAGACTGGTATGTAGGAATAAAATTAGTATTGACTTGGCTGTTGGAAAGGTTATCGAATGAGCCATCGCCGAATAGGAGTAGGTATTTAGGTTTATCGTCGTCGCTGGTTGCGGCTTTATAAAAGTAACGTAGCATATTGCGAATTGCTGCAACATCGGGGTTACCACCCGAAAACTCGTTGTAAACCTGGTCGGTAGTATATACAGCAACTGAGAGGTTGCTTCTTTGCCGGTGGAGCTGAGCCAGCTCTTCGGCATAGGTTTTAAAACTTGGATGAGTAACTATAAAGTAATCGAAGAAGCCACTCCCACGAATATTCTGGTTATCAACATTTGCATACCCTACAACATTGTAGGCTTTATCGGGCTCAAAGGCAATAAAGGTTTTGAGAGTATCGGTAGCTTGCTTGAATGTTATTGTGCCATTGGCGTAGGAAATATTAACCCTTTTGGCCTCATTGATATCAGTAATATCCCAAACCTGAACGGAGCTGTTTGCATTGCTGATTGTGAACCTGCTAATTCTCCCTGCCCCTACCGATTGAAAATCCTGAAAGGGCAGTTGGGCGTTACTATACGATAAGCCATGTCGGCTCTGAATCGATATAAAGTCCAGGAAACCCGCTGAACCCGAATTGGGTTTATTGTAGGTAAGGTCAAATGTTAGGTTTTGTCCAACAGTATTACCCGAGAATACTTTTTCGTTTACAGAAACCACATTGGCTAGTTCGTCGCCAATTATTACGGAATTTAAAGTTATGCTACCAAGTGTTCCATTATTAGTAAGGGTAAAAGTTGAGGTTGATGATGAACGTGCCGCTACTCTTACCCATACTTTATAGGTGGAGTTGTTTACTGGGAGTGGTGTTGATACATTGTAGCTGTAAGTGGTTTTTATGTCAAAAATTTCGCCAAACCATTCCCTGCCCGATTTAACAAGGTTTGTATCGTTGCTTTCAAAAGTTGTAACCTGGTCAAATGATTCTGTTGCGTAATTTTCGGTTTCGGTTGGTGTATCAGCAAAGTTGATAAGGGTTTGAGGTTGACTGGTTGTTAAAAAGTAGTAAATGGTTTTGGTGTATCCATGCTTTTCCCATTTCCATGCACTATATGTTTCATTATACGTTAAAGCTTCGGGGCCCTGAGCGTAGAATAGAATATAGTCGCCCTGATTAAAAATGCCGTCGGCACCTTTACTTATTTGTATAGGTATTGGAGCTATCTCATTAAGGTTGCTTTGAGCATTCATAAGAGGTAACGACTTTCCTCCGATTCCCCAAATGCTAATATTTTCTGGGTTGCTAAAACCATACCTTTGTAAATCTTCGAATGAAATCCTATAAATCCCACTTTTTTGCACGCCCACTTTTACCCATTTACCCGAAACAAGAACCGAGTTCGAAAGCGAGGTACGAATCGTTTTATCAATATTTTTTTCATGGGAACTGATGGGCTCAATTCTGAAGCTAAACGATTCAAGTTTCTCAATTGAGCCAGAGGCATTGTTCCTCATTGCAGGTATTGAAAAAAGCAGAACCCTGTTCGCCCCAACCCTCAAGCTTTTTGTGGTTGGTTTTGGTTCAGTTTGAACTATACTAGAATCAAAATCTCTATTGAGTTTACCCCATTTTATATGTGTTATTTCAATTCTGTACTCCTTACTATCGGGGATTGGAATTAATTCGGTATAGTATGGAACCTTACTGGTTGGGTCAGGAAAATCTTCGCCATTAAACCATAAACAGTTGATATTTTTTTTATCGGTTTCAACCCATTCAAGAACTCTGTGGAACTCCTGTGTAAAAGCCCCCAATGCTTGTGTTGTTAATAATATGATGAAAAAAACTGCCCTCATAATTATCTGATGTGTTGCAAAGAAACAAAACTTTGCTTTACCTTTACGTTTGATTCTAACAATAAAAAACGAATAATGTTAGTTATTATTACAAACCAGTTAAATGATATCTAAAAACAGGATTTTTTTATTGTACTTTCTGGGCATAGTCCTATGTTTTGAAAAATCACATGGTCAGGATCCTGTGTTTTCACAGGTTTTTTTTAATCCAACCATGCTCAACCCATCGTATGCAGGCGCATCAAAGGATATGCGATTAGGCATTATATATCGCAATCAGTGGACCATGATAGATATGCCATACTCAACCTTTGGGGTAAGTTTTGACAGGAGGATTGATTTTGGCCCAAGCTGGAAACATTCGTTTCGTAACAGTCGTTCCCAATCCTCAGGGCGGAGCGGCTTTGGTATAAATATTATGAGCGATGTGGAAGGGAAAGGAACATTCTCCCGGAACACTCTCGATCTTATTTACTCATACGGAATTCAACCTACATATAACTCACACGTACGATTTGGACTTCAAACCTCAGCTATTTTTCGTACACGGAGTTTTTCGGGTTTGGTTTTCCCGGATATGATTGATCCGGCTGGTAATGTGATTGGAAATTCCGACGCAGTAGGCTATACAACCTGGAATTACGATATAGGGCTTGGTGTTGCCGGTGATTTTGAAAATTTTTATGGTGGATTTGCGGTGCACCATCTTTTACAACCTGTTGAGGCTAGTTTCTCGGGCGGGAAAGCATACATTCCCCGTAAGTATACTTTCCATATTGGTGCCGATTTTAACCTGTATAAGTGGAGAAGGTTTAAAGAGGTTCTGCTTTTTTCTCCAAACGTAATCTATATTCAACAGCTAAATTTTAATCAGCTAAACTTAGGCTTTTACCTTTCAAAGAACTGGGCAGTTGCAGGACTCTGGTTTAGGGAAAATTTAAGTTTAAATAGCCATTCGTTTGTTGTTACCTTGGGATATGCCGATTATATGTTTCGCATAGGTTACAGTTACGATTTCAGTATTATGCAACATGGTCTTAGAGGGTTACCAACTTCATCGCACGAGGTAACCTTAGGGTGGAATTTTGAGTATAAAAGGGGGAAAAAGAAATACCGGTACATCAAATGTCCAAAATTTTAATTTTTTTTAAACTTTTAGGGCGCATTACAAAATATTATTTATATATTTGAGTTTAATTATAATGAGAAAATCCGTACAGCTATGAGCTTAAAGTATAGAATCTTATTATTGGCATCAGCCGGAATTTTTGGTCTTAACTCTTGCGGTTTATTTGGTGGTGGTGGTGGCGGAACTGGAGCATCCGAAAAAACTGGCTGGGAGTATAACAGCCCTGATAATGGGGGCTTTGAGGTAGTTGAAAACTGGCGACCCGAGGCTGGGCCTGGCTTAGTGTTCATTGAGGGTGGTACATTTATTATGGGGAGAGTAGAACAGGATGTAATGTACGACTGGAATGCCAAGCCGCGTAGGGTAACAGTTACATCATTCTACATGGACGAAACTGAAATTAGTAATGTAGATTGGCGTGAATATGTTCACTGGATTAAACGTGTATATTCAACCTATCCTCAGGTTATTAAAAATGCCCTACCCGATACTCTTGTGTGGCGTTCACCACTTGGTTACAATGAACCTTTTGTAACCGACTACTTCAGGCATCCAGCTTATAACGATTATCCGGTAGTGGGAGTTAACTGGTTGCAGGCAAACGACTACTGTATTTGGCGAACCGATAGGGTAAATGAGCGTCTTTTAGTTGATAAGGGCATTATTGAATTTGACCTGGCTCAAAAAGGAGCTGATGCATTTAGCACTGAGGCTTACCTTTCTGGTCAGTACGATGCACGCGTTAAGAAGCTTTTACCCAGCCTTGACCCTGAAAAACCCGAAGGACGTCATGTCCGCTTTGAAGATGGTATCCTACTTCCCAAGTATCGCCTCCCAACCGAGGCTGAATGGGAGTTTGCCGCATCGGGACTTGTAGGTAATACCTATGACGAGCGCATGGTTGAGCGTCGTATTTACCCTTGGAATGGGCACAACGTGCGTAATCCTGAGTCAAAAGTTCGTGGCCAGATGATGGCTAACTTTGTTCGCGGTCGTGGTGACTATATGGGGCTTGCAGGTAATTTGAACGACGAGAACACATTCCCTGGACCAGTTAAGTCATACTGGCCTAACGATTATGGTCTATACTGTATGGCTGGTAATGTTAATGAATGGGTACTTGACGTTTACCGCCCATTGAGTTTTGAAGATGTTGATGAAATTCGTCCGTTCCGTGGTAATGTTTTCAAAACCCCATATGATTTAGACGGTAACTACTCCAAGAAGGATAGTTTAGGTCGCATACCCTACCGTGAAGTTACCGAGGAAGAAGCAGCTAACCGACAGAACTACAATAAAGCCTACTACATCAACTATAAGGATGGTGATGTTGCCTCTACGCTTGATTTCAGAGATGGACAAACTGTAAAAGAGAAGAACTCCGACAGGATGTACTATCAGGGCGATACTCAACAGAAGAATGTGGGTATGACAACTCTGATTAACGACCATGTTAGGGTTTATAAGGGTGGTTCTTGGAAGGATAGGGCATACTGGCTAAGCCCAGGTACCCGCCGTTTCCTCGACGAAGCATCATCAACCAATGATATTGGGTTCCGTTGTGCAATGGAAGCTGTTGGAGCTCAATCGGCTAAGAAACGTGGTGAGAGAATCGGAGGTAAATAGATTAATTAAATAAATTCATATATTTTGAAAACCTCATATCTTTATGAGGTTTTCTTTTTTAAATGGTATGCTATGATTGAACATATTTATAAAGAATTTGAAAAATCCTATCACGTAACTATCGATAGCCGAAAGGTTAAAGCTGGCTCAATATTTTTTGCTTTAAAGGGCGAAAATAACGATGGGAATACTTATGCTGTTAATGCTTTGCAGGATGGAGCAGCCCTTGCTGTAATTGATAATCCCCATTACATGACCAAGGGGTGTGTGTTGGTGGAGAATGCCTTAAATGCACTTCAGCAACTTGCAAATTACCATAGGCATAAAATCAATGCAAAAATTTTTGCTATAACAGGTTCCAATGGGAAAACCACTACCAAAGAATTATTGTACGCTGTCCTTTCTCGAAAATTTAAAACCTATGCAACAGTTGGTAATTTGAATAACCACATTGGTGTACCCTTAACGTTACTATCTATCACTCCTGATATTGATTTTGCGATTATTGAAATGGGTGCAAATCATCCGGGTGATATTAGCGAACTCTGCAGAATTGCTGAACCTGATTTCGGTTTGATTACCAATATTGGGAAAGCTCATCTTGGTGGTTTCGGCGGTTTTGAAGGTGTAAAAAATACGAAGGGGGAACTTTATAGCTTTTTAGCCTTGAGAGATAGGGCAATATTTTACAACCATCAAAATCCTATTCTTGTAGAACTTTTAAATAGGTATAAAGCAACTAACGTTATTCCATACTCTAAGTATTTTGAGAATTTCATAGTTGAGGAGAAGTCCGAAAACCCTTTCCTTTCTGTTTCAATAAGTGAAGGAGGTAAACTCACAACTATTCTGACTAACCTTGTAGGCCAATATAATGTGGAGAATGTTATGGCAGCCTATGCTGTTGGAAGACATTTTGGAGTTGGCCCAGATAACATAAAAGATGCGATTGAAAGCTATATTCCCTCAAATAATCGATCACAACTTTTAAAAACCCAGAACAATACTGTTATTTTGGATGCATATAACGCCAATCCAACTAGTATGGAAAATGCCTTAAAAAATTTAGCAAAATTAAATGCATCAAAAAAGGTTGCTATTCTAGGTGAAATGCTAGAGTTAGGGGAATATAGCCTCGATGAGCATAAAAAAATTGTTGAACTTGCCAACGCTTTGAATTTTGATAAAATCTTTCTTGTGGGTAAGGGCTTTTCAAGTTTTAACGGTATGTTTTGTTACTTTGATAATTCTTCAGAGTGTGCTGAGTATCTGAAGCAGAATCCAATTAAGGACTCCATGGTGTTGGTAAAGGGCTCCCGTGGTGTAAAACTTGAAATAGTGGTTGAGGCTCTTTGATTTTTTAAAAGCAAAACCCTAATTAATAAATTCATTCTTTTGCGGCTCTTCCAGGCCTTAATCTGGCGTTCGCCCTTACGTGCCTGCTGAATGGAGTCGAACTGCTCGAGGTAAACCAGCCTCCAATCGTTCGCCATGGAGGTGAACCCCCTGTGGGGTGCGTTGTGTCGTCGGATGCGTTGGGAAATCTCATCGGATGTAGACCCGATGTAGAAGCGGTCGGCAGAGCTGGAGTAAATGATGTATGTGTAGTGCATACAAAAAAAGCCTTCGAAAAAGTCGAAGGCTTTGTGGGAGCTACAGGGATCGAACCTGTGACCCTCCCGCCGGATGCGGGATGCTCTGAACCGTAGGGTTCAGGGCTTGGTGAACCCACACAGCTCTTCAACCCTTTTACGGCTCTTCCAGGCCTTAATCTGGCGTTCGCGC
>NZ_JBBFKU010000049.1:0-19355 GCF_037481895.1 Tenuifilum sp. | reverse complement strand
GATTACTTTTGAACCCTAACCACCTGATTAACAATTAGGCATTTTTTGATTTTAAATTATTTTGGACAGCTGTGATTCAATTTTATACTTCAAGATATTGTAAATTTACATAACAATAAAAAAATCAGCTACTTTTTTTGGGATTTGAATCAACGTTTTTTAGTTAAGCGTTTAAAGGTGTTTAGTTTTTTGTGTTTGGCGTTTGGAGTTTATTGAAAATCTGCGTAAATCTATTTAATCAGTGTAACCTGCGTTCTATTTTTTGTTAGGTTAAATTTGATTATCAAAATTCTTAGATTTATCTGTTCTATTTTCCTCTAACTTCCTCTAACTCCGTCATATTCTTAATTCTTCCGGTTCACGGTTCACGTTTAACGAACTAGAACTTCCTCTAACTTCCTCATATTCCGACTCATTCCGATTCATTCCGATTCATTCCGATTCATTCCGATTCATTCCGATTCATTCCGATTCATTCCTCCAGAAATTATCCCGTTTGAATTTTTAATTCATTGCACCTTGGTTTAATCAAAATGTCAACAACTACCTTTCAGGGTTTTGCAAAAAATAACATAGCCAGAGCTGCATATTGGGCTGAGCCAATTGCAGGTATGCTATTTTTTTGTAACTTGCCGCATTTTTAAACAGTAAACCAGTTAGCCATGTCGTTCTTAGATGATAAAGTAGTAGCCGAAGGTTTAACCTTCGACGATGTGCTGTTAGTTCCGGCATACTCAGAAGTATTACCCCGCAATGTTGATTTAACATCGCGATTTACGCGAAACATTACAATTAAAGCGCCAATTGTTTCGGCTGCCATGGATACGGTAACCGAATCGGCACTGGCCATTGCCATAGCCCGCGAAGGGGGCATAGGGGTTATCCATAAAAATATGTCGGTTGAGGCGCAGGCTCGACAGGTACGCGAGGTAAAACGTGCCGAGAATGGAATGATCTATGAACCCGTTACCATTCATCCCGATGCTACTGTTGGTGATGCCCTGGCCATGATGAAGGAATACCGTATTGGAGGCATTCCCGTAGTTAACAATGAGAACATCCTTATAGGCATTGTTACCAACAGGGATCTACGCTTTCAGGAGAATATGCGTACCCCCATCAGGGATGTAATGACCTCTAAAGGAATTATTACAACCAGCCAGTCGATTGACCTTGAAAAGGCAACCGAAATACTGAAACAGCATAAGATTGAAAAACTTCCGGTGGTTGACGAGAATAATAAGCTAATTGGTTTACTCACCTACAAGGATATCACTAAGGTAAAAGATAATCCCAATGCCAGTAAGGATACCAAGGGGCGTTTAAGGGTTGCAGCAGGCGTTGGAGTTACGGCCGATACACTAATCCGCGTAAGAGCACTATACGAGGCTGATGTTGATGCCATTGTTATTGATACTGCACACGGCCACAGCAAGGGTGTGATTGAGATGCTAAAAATGGTAAAAAAGGAATTCCCCAAGCTTGAAGTGATTGTTGGGAACATAGCCACAGCCGATGCCGCTAAAATGCTTGTTGATGCTGGAGCCGATGCGGTTAAGGTAGGCATTGGCCCGGGTTCAATATGTACAACCCGTGTTGTTGCAGGCGTTGGTGTTCCTCAGCTAAACGCTATTTGGGACGTTGCAAGTGCCATTCAAGGCTCAGGCGTTCCTGTAATTGCCGATGGTGGAATTCGTTACTCAGGCGATATTGTAAAAGCCCTAGCGGCAGGCGCCGATACCATTATGGCCGGATCGCTTTTTGCAGGTGTGGAAGAATCACCAGGCGAAACAATCATTTACAATGGCCGTAAGTTCAAGTCGTACAGAGGAATGGGCTCGCTAGATGCCATGCAGCAGGGTTCCAAGGACCGTTACTTCCAGGATGTTGAGGACGACATAAAAAAACTTGTACCCGAAGGCATTGTGGCTCGCGTTCCCTACAAGGGAACCCTCGCCGAGGTTTTCTACCAGCTTATTGGTGGCCTGCGTGCCGGTATGGGCTACTGTGGCGCACCAAACCTCGATGCACTCAAAAAAGCCAAGTTTGTTCGGATTACTCATGCAGGTATTATTGAAAGCCACCCCCACGACGTGGCAATCACCCGCGAGGCTCCAAACTATAGTCGCGATACCAGCTATTAGTGCAAACTAATGTTTTGTAAGGTAACCCTTAAACCCAAAACCGATGAAAAAGGTATTTCGAGTAGCAATCATTACAGCCGGAGTGTTAGCAGGACAAATTGCTTATGCCCAGAAACAGGGCTCTGAAACACTTTTAACCATCAACAACACTCCTATTTCAGCTGATGAGTTTATATCGCTTTACATTAAAAACACCAAGGCTACTGGTGCAAAAATTGATAAATCGACCCTTGATGACTACCTAAACCTTTTCATCAACTTTAAGCTAAAGGTTCAAGCAGCCCGTGATGCAGGAATCGATACCCTATATTCGTTCAGGAATGAGTATAATGGTTATGTTGATCAGCTTGCGCAATCGTACCTTATTGATCAGGAAACGCTCGATGCTTTAACCCGTGAGGCCTACCAGCGTATGCTGGAAGAGGTAAGCGCCAGCCACATCCTTATTAGCATTCCGGAAACAGTAACGGGTTCCGATACTCTTAAGTACTACCAAAAAGCCATTGAGGCTCGCTCCAAAGTTCTTAGCGGCGAACCCTTTGGCAAAGTTGCATTAACCACTAGCAACGATCCTTCGGTTGGCCGAAACAATGGTTACCTTGGTTGGTTCTCAGCCTTTCAAATGGTTTACCCCTTTGAAAGTGCAGCTTACAATACTCCGGTCGATTCGGTTTCGATACCGGTTCGCACCCGCTTTGGTTACCATATCATTAAGGTTCACGGTCGTCGCCCTGCCAAGGGGCAAATTAAGGTTGCCCACATCATGGTGAGGGTTAACCCCAATGCTTCGCCTCAGGAAATGGAAAATGCCCGCCAAAAAATAGTTGACATTCATAACCGCCTACTTAACGGCGAAAACTTTGCCGAGTTAGCCAAAAAGGAATCGCAGGACAACAGTACAGCCCCGAACGGTGGCGAACTACCCTGGATTCGTTCCGGCCAAATTATTCCCGAGTTCGAGGAGGTTGCTTTTTCCCTAAAAGAAATTGGCGATATCTCCAAGCCCTTTCAAACCTCATTTGGGTGGCATGTGGTTAAGCTTCTTGATAGAAAGCTACCGGGCGAGTTTGAGGAGATGCAGCCAGAGATTAAAAACCTACTGGCTCGCGACAGCAGAACCATGCTCATACGTACCTCATTCATAAACAAGCTCAAAAAGGAGTACGGGGTTAAGGAGTTCCCCGCCGAATCGGCTAAACTTCTCTCATCGCTTATCGATTCCACCATTTTTAAAGGCGAATGGAAAGTTCCAGGCATCAAAACAAACCCAACTTTACTGGTTGTAAAAGGATCGAATTATACACTATCCGACTTGCTCCAGTTTATTGGCCAGAACCAGCAAAAAAGCAGGAGCCATTCCATCCAATCGTTCATCAGCTCTATTTATACCGATTGGGTAAACCAAACCATAATTAACCTTGAAAAATCGCTTTTACCCCAAAAATATCCTGAATTTAAACAGCTTGCCAACGAATACCTCGAGGGTATGCTGCTTTTTGAGATATCGAACCGCGAGGTATGGACAAAAGCATCTGATAGCACGGCACTCAACACATTTTTCGAGAACCACCGCGATAAGTATCTGTGGGGCGAAAAAATTTACTTTACCGTTTACCAAACCGCTGATAGTAAGATTGCCCAGGCACTAGTAAAGAGCCTAAAAAAGAATCCGGCTATAAATCCTGATGAGCTCGTTAAGAAATGGAATAAGAAGGCACAAAATGTTACCTACAACCAACAGGTAGGCTTCCCCGATAATCCATTGCTTTCAGGTTATACCCAATGGAACTCAGGTATTAACAGTAGTGTTCAGAACGACAAACACCTTGTAGTACATATCAATAAAACAACTACAGGTGAGCCTAAGGAGCTAAACGACTGCAGGGCTGAAGTTATGGCTGATTATCAGAATTACCTGGAGGAATCATGGATTCAAACGCTTAAGGAAAAATACAAGGTGGATATTAACAATGACACTTACAGTAAGCTACTTGAAAATCTCAACAAATAAAAAAATGAATAGACTACTATTTTCGCTGATTGTAGTAACTGGCTTTCTTACTGCTTGCCAAAACGCCGATAATAGCCGGCCTGTAGCAAGGGTATACGATAAGTACCTCTACGAAAGCGACCTTCAAAATATTTTCCTCACAAATGTAAGTAAGGAGGACAGTATACTAATTGCTAAGGCTTACATTGAGAAGTGGATTCAAACTCAACTCCTGCTAAAACAGGCCGAGAACAACCTTACCGATAAGGAGAAAAACGTGGCACGTCAGCTGGAAGATTATAGGGCATCACTACTAATCCACAAGTACGAACAGGCTTACGTAAACCAAAAACTCGATACTCTGGTTAAGGAAACAGAGGTAGAGCAGTACTACTACTCCAACAAGGATAACTTTGTTCTCTCAGAGCCAATAGTTAAAGCACTATTCATAAAACTCCGCAAGGAAGCCCCACAAACCCCCAAGATCAAGGAAATATACCGTTCTAAGAAACAGGAGGACATACAACTCCTGGATAATTTGGCCTATCAGGCGGCCATTTTCTACGATTTTTTCAATGACCAATGGATACCATTCTCGGTAATTACCCGTCAGCTTCCTTACACAATCGATAATGTAAAGGAGACCTTTTCAAAACAATACATTGAAATGGAAGACGGCAGTTTCATCTACCTGGTTTCGCTGCGTGAGGTTAAAGAGCAAGGCGAAACTGCACCTCTCGCCTACATAACAAACGAGATAAAACAGCTAATTATTAACGCGCGAAAGCAAAACCTGATTGACCAGCTGGAACGCAATTTGTTTATTAAAGCAAAAGACGATCGTAATTTTGAAATCTACAAATAGTACAACCATGAGAGCATTTAGGTTACCTACACTTTTTTTATTGATTTTTTCGTTTAGTCTTAGTTCGCACGCGCAGGAAAATATCTCTATCGACAAGGTAATTGCAGTTGTTGGAAATGAGCGCATACTTCTATCCGATGTTGAGCAGGAACTCCTGCGCATTAAAATGCAAGGCAGTACAAATGCTAATATCGACCGTTGCCAGCTATTGGAGCAACTCCTTATTCAGAAACTTCTAATAACCCAGGCTAAAATTGATAGTATTGAGGTAAACGAAGGTTCAGTTGAAAGCGAAGTTGACCGTCGTTTAAAGTACTTTATCAATCAAATTGGATCGGAAAAGGCACTGGAGAACTACTTTAACAAGCCGATATTTGAAATTAAGGACGATTTAAGAGAAATCATACGCGAGCAACAGTTAACCCAGCAGATGCAGCGTAAGATTGTTGATAAGGTTAAAATAACCCCATCGGACGTAAAAGCTTTTTACAAAAAAATTCCCTCCGATAGTCTACCCGACATACCCATGCAGTACGAACTTCAACAAATTGCAATTTACCCCCCCGATGCCGAAAAGGCGAAGCTTGAGGCTAAAGAAAAGCTGCTTGAAATTCGTAATCGAATACTTAATGGTGAACGATTTTCAACCCTTGCCGCCCTATATTCTGAGGATAGAGCATCGGCCATAAAGGGCGGAGAGTTGGGTTTCCGTTCACGCGAAGAGCTTGTTAAGGCATTTGCCGATGCTGCATTTAACCTTAAGGAAGGTCAAATTAGCCAGGTGGTGGAAACCGAGTACGGATTGCACATCATCCAGATGATTGAACGACGAAACGACCAGGTAAATGTTAGGCATATCCTTCTCAAACCTCAGTTCACAACCGATTTGCTTTCAAAAGCAGTTCAAAAGCTCGACAGCATTGCCACGCTTATCCGCAACGATAGTATTACCTTTGAGAACGCAGCGCTCCGTTTCTCCGAGGATAAAAAATCAAACCTAAACAAGGGCCTGATGATCAATCCCTTTACCAATACCTCGCTGTTTGAGAAAGAGCACTTGCAGCCATCGGACTTTTATGCAATAAAAGACCTAAAAGAGGGCGAGTATAGCGCACCCTTTGAGTCGCGCGATGAGCATGCAAATATCGTTTTTAAAATCATCAAGGTGAAACGAATTGTGCCTGCCCATAAGGCTAACCTGAAAGACGATTACGATAAAATTCAGGAAATGGCCAAGTCGAGTAAGGAAAACGAGATACTCAGGGACTGGGTTTCAAAAAAAATAAAATCGTTCTACATCAGGATTGATAATGATTTTCATAGTTGCGATTTCCAAAGCAAGGGTTGGATAAAGTAGGCATAATTGAGATGAAATCCATACTTCGTATTCTTATTATTATACCTATTCTGCTGGGATTGCTCACAGGCGCTCAAGCTCAACAAAAAACCCGAATTAGGTTTGAAGGGGCAAAGAGCATGAAAAACCTCAATATTGATGGCCAGAAAATTATCAGGTATATTGGGAATGTACGCTTTCAGCACGAAAACACCCGTATAGTCTGCGACAGCGCTTACCATAATCCCGATGATAACTGGTTTGATGCCTTTGGTAATGTTAGCATTCAACAGGGTTCAACCCGAATAACCGGTCAAACCCTTCACTTTGATGGCAAAACCTCAGTAGGTAAGATAACCGGAAAAGAGGTTAAACTCATTGACGACGAAACCACGCTTACTACCCAAACCCTATACTTTAACTCAAAAACGAATGTTGCCTACTATACAACTCCGGGTGTAATTACCTCAAAGGAGTCGAAGCTAACCAGCCAGCGGGGCTACTTTAACCGCTCTTCCAACCTCCTATCGTTTGCTGGAAACGTTGTGATGGTTGACCCCGATGGAACAATATACACCGACTCCCTTAGCTACAGCACCAAGAATGAACTTGCTTACTTCTTTGGACCAACCCACATCTTTAATAAGGATAATTTTGCTTACTGCGAAAAGGGTTGGTACAATAAAAAAATTGAGCAAACCAACCTACAACAAAATGCTTACATACTTAGCAAGGAGAATAAAATATTTGGCGACAACATTTTCTACGACAAATCCAGTAAGTTTGCCCGGGCAATTGGAAATGTTGTGCTAATTGACACTGTTAACAGGGCTTACATCTATGGGCAAAAAGCTAATTTTTGGCAGGAAACTGAGCAAGCCGAGGTAACGGAGAACCCCTACCTGATGCTAATTGATAATTCCGATAGTTTATTCCTTAAAGCAAACTACTTTAAAGTAGTTAGCAAAAAACATGAAAAATCATCGGACTCCACCTATAGAATTCTTAAAGCACTAGGCAATGTTACTTTTTACAGGCGCGATGTTCAAGGGCTATGCGACTCAATGATATACAACACCCGCGACTCGGCAATTGATATGTATGTTGATCCTATCCTCTGGAACGATGTAAACCAAATGACTGCCGACCACATAACCATTCACTCAAAAAATAACAAAATAAACCGGATGGATTTTAACGGCAATGCCTTCATTACCTCATTTGAGCAAGACAAATTTTACAACCAGATTAAAGGTAAAACCATAACCGCATTTTTTAATAACGGTAAGGCGGAAAAGATTGATGTAAATGGAAATGGGCAAGCGGTTTACTTTATACGCGATGGCAACATACTTACATTAGCCAACCGTTCCGAGAGTGCAAAAATTTCAATCCTGGTAAAGGATAATAAAGTAAGCCGGGTTACCTTCCGCGAGAAACCATCATCAAACCTTTACCCCATTGAGAAAGTTGAACAGGAAGATGTTATGCTTAAGGGTTTCAAATGGCATGAGGCTAAACGTCCGGCTAATAGGAACAGCATAATACCAAGGGACTTTAAGGTGCAACCGGTGGAACTTGGTAGTAAAAAGCGACTCGAAATACTAGGCAGTAAAAGCAAATAAGGAAAAAGGAGAGGTTAACCTCTCCTTAATTTTTTAGTACTCATCCTCGTTAAAAAGAAAGTCTTCTTTTGTAGGATAGTCGGGCCAGATATCTTCAATGCTCTCGTAAATTTCATTATCGTCCTCCAGCTCCTGAAGATTTTCAATTACCTCAAGAGGTGCGCCAGAACGAATGGCGTAATCAATTAACTCTTCCTTTGTTGCTGGCCATGGTGCATCTTCTAACTTGGATGCTAATTCTAATGTCCAATACATAGTGCTTTTAAGTTTATTAAAAAACTGATTGTCAGTAAAATATCTTTATTGACAACCACACAAATATATAAATTTTTTGGAATTACAAATTAGGCTGCCATTTTATTTGCTCAACTCCAAAATCCTTGCCAAGTTTCCGTGAAAGGGTAAAAAAGTAATCGCTAAGCCGGTTAAGGAAAACTACAAGATTTTCAGGGAGTGGTGTTTCTTCAGCTAGGTGAGTAACCAAACGTTCGGCTCTGCGGCAAACGGTTCGGCAAACATGGCAAACCGAAACAACAGGATGACCTCCGGGTAGCACAAACGATGTTAAAGGCTCCAGCTGGGCATCCATGGCATCAATCTCATTCTCCAGACGCTGTATATCGGCGCTTTCAATCTTAGGTATCCTTACCTTGCAATCGGTGCAGTCCGCAGCAAGTATCGATGCACAGTTCATTAACCTGTCCTGAATAAATATGAGGGTTTCAACAGTGTGTCTATCGATATCCTGGTCGCGGAGCAAACCGGTGAATGCAATCAGCTCATCTACTGTGCCATAGGTTTCAATCCGTGGATGGTACTTGGGAACGCGAGTTCCGCCTATCAGCGATGTTGAGCCCTTATCGCCTGTTTTTGTGTAAATTTTCATACAATAATTGTTGCGTTGCAATATAGTTTATCTACCTTGTTTAAACAAGAAATATTTAAATCAACGCAAACCAATATTTATTGTTCAGTAATTACAACTTTTTGCCTGAGAATAGGGTTTGGATTTGGTTCATCCGACTCAATATGACCATCGCGAAGCCTAACAATTCTACGGGCATGGCGGGCAATATCCTCCTCGTGGGTAACAACAATTATGGTATTGCCTTGCTCATAGATATCCTCGAAAAGGTTCATAATATCGATAGAAGTTTTTGAGTCGAGGTTACCAGTAGGCTCATCGGCGAGAATGATAGAAGGGCTATTTACCAGGGCTCGTGCCACGGCAACGCGCTGACGCTGACCGCCAGAGAGCTCGTTTGGTTTATGTTCCATTCGGTCGTCAAGCCCAACATTCTTAAGGGCTAACTTTGCCATTTCAATACGCTCATGTTTTGGTATTCCGGCATAAATTAGCGGTAGCATTACATTATCGAGTGCAGTGTAACGGGGTAAGAGGTTGAAGGTTTGGAAAACAAACCCAATTTCCTTATTACGGATTTCGGCTAACCGGTCGTCGGACAACTTGCTTACATCTGTTCCATTGAGTATATAGGTACCATCGGTTGGTGTATCCAAGCAACCCAGAATGTTCATCAGGGTTGATTTTCCAGAACCCGAAGGCCCCATAATTGCTACATACTCATTACGTTTTATGGTTAGGTCGACCCCTTTTAAGGCTTTCACAACAACGCTTCCTACCTGGTAGTACTTTTTAATGTTTGTAATGTTGATTAAGTAATGCTCGCTCATATACTAGGTTATTATATTTTACTTGTTAGAATGGTCCGTATCGAAGCATAAAATTTTGTTTGGCTATGCCTTTCCTGAAGAAAAGCACTCCACACCTAAACAGGTCAATGGAAACTGATACTTGCCTGTTGGCCTTGAGTTCCCTCCAGGCATCTTCCATATCGTTACTCCAGCGAATATCGTCAACCACAACCACTGAATTTTCATTTAGCTTTGGAAGTATGACATTGAAATACTGCAAAAGTTTAGTCCCGTTATGGTCACCGTCAATAAAAACAAAATCGAAACCGGGAACTTCCCTTGCAATACCTGGTAATTCTGTTTCAAATATACCACAAATGGGTTTAATATTTGTAATATTCATGGTATCGAAACGTTTTTGGGCAATTCCAAAAACTGCTTCATCGCCTTCAATGGTATAAAGAACTCCTTGTGGGTTTGCCTTGGCAATGTACATTGAGCTAATACCAACCGATGTTCCAAGCTCGAGCATTACATTGGGTTTAAAGCGATTTACAATCCTGTATAGCAACCTCCCCAGGTGTGGTGGTACAGAAGCAGTTCGGGCAATTCTACTTAGCTTAACCAGTTCCCCTCTAAATCCCCCATTCAGGCTTTCGGCGATCGATTTACGAATAATTCCTATATCGCAGCCTAACAGCTCCTTGCGGTACACTTCAATACTCTCAAAGACCGATTCCCTGCTATCGTTTTCGATTGTAGTGGTATACAAATCAAAAACAAAAGGTGAATGTATGCCATATCCCCCCTTCGGTAAGCACTTCTTCCTGAAATGAAGATAATTCATCAAAATCCCCAAGGCTCCCTTTCTCATTTTCGCAATTCTATGAAATGCTAAGGTAAGCCCCAGGGTAGTTTAAACCTCCGCTGGATGTGTTAAAAAAAGTTTATTATACCTAATATTATCAAACATTAACATCGCCACAACTAGAATTTGCCTTTGGAGTGTTTGACCCTAACTTGTTATACTTCTTTTTATAGCAAGTTTTAATAACCCAATAGGTTAATGCCAGGGCAGCCAGCATGGCAGCTAGGGAAAACATCTCCTGCGATGTGGTTCTTGAAATTCCCCATACTATAACCTTGCGGGAGATAGCAATTATGGCAACCAAAACCACAAGCTCCACATGGAGTATCTCGTCCCTGAGGAAACCCTTTATGGTTTCCAGTAGCTCAACCCCAATAATAATTACCAAAAATAAATCGATAAGTTGAGGATACTGCAATTCAATAAAAGCACGAAAGGGATTATTTATCAACCCATCGTATAGCTTAATAAAAACGTCAATTAACGCTAAAATTAGTAGTAGCGAGATAATAAAAAGGGTTAAGTAAATTATTCCCCTTTGAAGTGCTTTAAGGTATCGTTCCATCGTTAAAGTCTTTTTAGTAAAGTTAAAAAAAAGGAGGACATTTAAGTGCCCTCCTTACAACAAATTTGTGATGATATAGTTCTTAATTTTTAAGTAAGGTTTGAACCGACTGGATATTTGCATCGTTAACAATATTTTTGCCACTTGGGGTGTACATGAATTCTAAACGATTCTCATAAAGTTTTTCAACCTTGCCTCTTACTACCTTCATGGTACTATTAACTAAACCGTTCTGTTCAGTAAAGGGCTCATCAAGAATAGCAAAGGTTGTAGGCAACCATCGTTCAGGGAACATATCGCCAAACTCGCCACCGGGTTTAAAGCGGGCTATCTCATTGTTTATTATGGCAATGGCCTCCTTGGCGGCTTCGTGCGATTCAGGGTCGATACCCTTAGCCGCAATGGCTTTTTTCAGAGCCTCCTTTGAGGGAACAATTAGGGCTGTGGTGTAAGGCTTTTGGTTGTTGTGAAGCACAACGCTATCAATAAACTTGGAGTGCTGAACCAACGACTCTTCAATTCCTTCGGGGCTATACTTTTCGCCATCGCTGGCAATAAGCAAGCTTTTGAACCTTCCTAAAACGTAAAGGAAGCCATCCTTATCCATGTATCCCATATCGCCAGTGTAAAGCCATCCATCGCGCACCGTTTCGGCGGTTGCCTTCTCGTTCTTCCAGTAACCCACCATTACGTTCTCGCCCTTGACAACAATTTCGCCTTTTTCCCCTACGGGTAGTTCATTGCCATTCTCATCGCAAATTTTAAGATCAAGGTATTTTACCAGGTGACCCGATGAACCCAGTTTATGGCGTTTTAACGAGTTTGAACTGATAATGGGAGTTGCTTCCGATAATCCGTAGCCTTGTAGCATTGGAATACCAATGGCATAGTAAAAGCGTTGCAGCTCAATATCAAGTAACGCCCCGCCACCAATGAAGAAATCGAGCTCACCACCAAAAACCTCACGTATCTTGCTGAATAAAATTTTATCGTAAAGCCATATAAGGGGCTTGTAAATGAAAGTAAAACCGGTTCCCTTATTCCAACCCTCCTTATTGTACTTGTAGGAGATTTTCAGAGCGTGGTTAAAAAGCGCCTCAGTAAATTTTCCCTTTGCCCTAATGCCGTTTTCAATATTCTTTTTGAAGTTCTTGGCTAAAGCGGGCACGCTGAGTAAAAGGTTTGGTTTAAGCTCCTTGATGTTAATTGGGATATTCTTCAAAGTATCCATGGGGGTCTTGCCAACCTGAACGGTAGCTATACTTGCTCCCTTAGCCATAAATGAGTATAAACCGGCTACATGCGCAAAGCAGTGGTCGAGCGGTAGAATTAGCAGCGTTTTATAATGAACAGGTATCTCCATAAGGGTTAAGGCCTGCTCAACATTAGCAGTGTAGTTTCTATGCGAAAGAATTATGCCCTTAGGATCGGCTGTGGTGCCTGATGTATAACTGATATTGGCATAATCGGCAGGTTTGATGCTTTTTGAAACCTCCTCAACTTTTCCGGGGTTATTCTTAAGAAATTCATCGCCTAGCTTAAAAACATCGCCAACGAACAGATCGTCGCCCTCTAACTTTTCCGGCTGATCGAGGTATATTACCCTTTTAACGTTGGGTAACTGGGAGCGCAACTTCTCAACCTTTGATGCTTGCTGTCCCGATACAAAAATCATAGATGTTTCGGAATGAACCAATCGGAATAGTAAGTCATTACCCTCTAGCTTTACCGAAAGAGGAACATTTACAGCACCAGTATAGAGTATCCCCAATTCACTTATTACCCAAAGCTTGCGGCCTTCACTTAGTAGCGCAATCTTGTCGTCTTTCTTTACTCCAAGGCTTAACAACCCTGCTGCTAAGCGGTAAACCTCAGTCCGTGTTTGGGCGTATGAGGTTGGTTCATACTTATCGGTAACTTTTTCCCAGATGTAAGGATTATCGGAAAACTTACTTACGCTCTCCTCAAAAAGATCGATTATTGTTTTCATCGTTTCAAAATTTTCACCATTAGAATAGACAAAACTATAAAATTTTGTTTTGCAACTCACCTAATCATATCTAAAAGTAGTAGGTTTAGTATTTTTGTGGCATGGATGAAAATAAAATCTTTGATTTAAGCTGCTGCACCCTATGCCCCCATGAATGCGGCATTGATAGGTATGCCCATACTGGTTTCTGTAATGTTGGGGTAAATCCAGTTGTATCATCAATTTTTCCTCACAAAGGTGAGGAGCCAGTTATATCAGGTGAAAAAGGAATATGTAACGTTTTTTTTGCGCATTGCAACCTGCAATGCATTTTCTGCCAAAACCACCAAATAAGTAGGAATACCAAGCATAGCAAAAAATGGTTAACCGATACTAAAGTAATTGTTGATGAGATAAAAAGTATACTCAACACTGGTATTGGAATGGTTGGCTTTGTTTCACCGTCGCACCAAGTTGCCCAGATGGTTGATATTGTAAATTCCTTGAATAAATCGGGCTATAAGCCTATTACTGTATACAACTCCAATGGATACGACAAAGTTGAAACCCTAAAAATGCTTGAGGGTATAGTTGACGTTTACTTACCCGATTTAAAATATTACGACAGCACATTAGCGCAAAGGTTTTCAGGGGTATCGGATTATTTTCAGGTAGCCTCAAAAGCCATTAAGGAAATGTATAGGCAAAAGGGTTCAACCCTAATCCTAAACAACGAGGGTTTAGCAGAGTTTGGAATGATTATCAGGCATTTAGTTCTGCCAGGTCATGCCAACGACAGCATTAAACTTCTCAACTTTCTTGCCGAAGAGGTTTCAACAAAACTATACATCTCGCTCATGTCACAGTTTTACCCCCCTGCAGAGCTTACACTGCCCAATGAATTAAACCAGAATGTGGGTATTGAAGAGTATAAAAAAGTTATTGAAGTATTGGAAAATCATGGCTTCAGGGGCTGGGTTCAAGACCCGGTAAGCAGCCATTTTTACCGTCCCGATTTTGAAAGTAACAATCCCTTTTCAGAATAGGATACCTGAAAGGGATAAAATCAGCATAATTGCTTGAACTTTTAGCGCTAAATTTTGATTTATTAAAAATTTGTATATATATTGCACTGAAATTAAACCTTAACCGAGAAACCCTATGAAAAGAATTATACTGTTTATAGTACTGGCAGCATTTGTTGGCACGGGTTGCAAGTACTTTAAAAAAGACAAAAAGGTTGACCCCATTGCCCTGCAAAAAGCCAAAGAGGACAGCATAGCAAAAGCAAAAGCTTTTGAGGAAGAACAAAAAAGAATAGCCGAGGAGCAAGCCCGCCAAGAGGAATTGCGTAAACAGCAAGAGTATGAAGCCACTTACCGTTTTCATGTGATTATTGGTAGTTTTAAAGTGCCTTCAAATGCCACAGCATGGGAGGAAGAAGTTCATAAATTGGGTTTTAACAAAACAAAAATACTTGACTCACCCAATGGTTTTAAGCTGGTTTCAATTGGTCAGTACGACACGTATAGCAAAGCTTTTAACGAAATTGAGCGAATTAACTCCGAGCGACCCGACGAACCCATGGAAATGTGGGTATACGAAAATAAGTAAATTACGATTAAGCGATTGTAAAACCGCCAATTTTTAGGCGGTTTTTTATTTTGTTGACAAAAAATGTATTTGGTTTGAGCTATTTTGATTTTATTTGCTGCACAAAACAAACTAAACCTAATTTTTATACTAAATGGAAAAGATTCGACAAACACTGCGCGATCATGCCTGGGCACGTTGGACAGCCCTGGCAGTTGTAGCTTTTACCATGTTAACCGGTTACTACTTAACCGATGTGATGGCCCCGCTGAAAGGGCTTTTAGAGCAACAACTCTCATGGGATAGTTCAGAATACGGACTTTTTACCAGCGCCTACGGGTGGTTTAATGTATTTCTTTTCATGCTAATCATTGGCGGTATTATCCTCGACAAAATGGGTGTCCGGTTTACCGGTCTAATGGCTGCCACCATAATGGTTATTGGTACATCCATTAAGTTCTGGGCTGTTTCCACCCATATGCTCGATGGGCAGGTATGGAATATTCTATGGATTTTCCCCATTAAAGCACAAGTGTTTATGGCTGCATTGGGGTATGCCATTTTTGGTGTAGGTGTTGAAGTGGCCGGTATTACCGTTTCAAAAATCATTGTAAAATGGTTCAAGGGCAAGGAGCTAGCGCTTGCTATGGGTTTGGAAATGGCTACTGCCCGTTTAGGTACTGCGCTTGCTTTGGCTACATCGGTACCCATTGCTAAGGCTTTTGGCCATGTTTCAAAGCCCATCCTTTTCTGCTTGATTCTTCTCGTAATTGGCTTAATTTCATTTATCATTTACACTTTTATGGATAAGAAGCTCGATGCTTCCCAAGCTGAATACGACAAGAGTAACAATGTAACCAACGAGGAGGAAGCATTTAAGATATCGGATATTTTCAATATCATTACCAACAAGGGTTGGTGGTACATTGCCATACTTTGTGTACTATTCTACTCAGCCGTTTTCCCATTCCTTAAGTATGCCGCCGACTTAATGGTAAACAAGTTTGGTGTTGATGAATCGCTTGCCGGTACAATACCTGCCATGTTACCCTTTGGTACCATACTGCTTACTCCCTTTTTCGGAAATATTTACGACAGGAAAGGTAAAGGGGCAACTATCATGCTGATTGGCTCACTCCTACTTATCTTTGTACACTCCATGTTCTCAATTCCATTCCTTAACCATTGGATTATTGCAATTGTACTTATTATTATTCTGGGTATTGGATTCTCATTGGTTCCCTCGGCAATGTGGCCTTCAGTGCCAAAAATCATCCCTGAGAATCAGCTTGGAACTGCCTACTCCTTAATTTTCTGGGTACAAAACTGGGGCTTAATGGGTGTTCCTGCCCTTATTGGTTGGGTGCTCGATAAGTACTGTGTAACCGGTCAAAAAGTGGTTGAAGGCGTAACAGTGAATACCTACAACTACACTATACCAATGATAATTTTCACCTCACTTGGGATACTTGCCCTGGTTTTTGCATTACTGCTTAAGGCTGAAGATAAGAAAAAGGGTTATGGACTTGAGCTGCCAAATATTCAAAAGTAATTTTTCATTTTTAAAGGGGATGTCCGCATTGCGGATGTCCTCTTTCTTTGTATTTGCCTGTCTATTAACTTTTTCACAACGAGGTATCTCTCAAGAAATTTCTGGTACACAAATAGAGATTGATAGGTTTGCAATGGAGATGCAAACCGTAGATGAGAGCACAACACTTATTTCAACAATAGTTTCGTTTACAGCTATTCAAGATCAGATATCCAATACACTATCCATTAACTTCCCAAAAGCGCAGGAATTTATAGTTAATAGAAGTAAAGCAAGAATTACCGACTCAAAGGGTAATGTTATTTGGAAAGGTGGCCTTGAGAAAAAAGTTACATCGGAAAACACGCTTAGCTTTAAGTTTGGTAAAGACTGGCTGAATAAAAAAGGAACTCAACCATACACCATTGAGTGGGAAACGAATGTTTTGGTAAGTTCGCCTTCCGGAAACTATGTTTGGCCTACCTGCCTTTCAGGAAACATATACTCAGTAAAGTACCTCGGGTTACGAGTTTTTGCCGACAACGAGTTTAGAGAAAAAATTGAAACTAACCTTGAGGTAAGTTCAAGGTTAATGGATCAATCCTCTGGTCTTAGCGGTGTAGTATGGGAATTGAGCAACTATCGTACAAAAAAGGCCTGGCAATATACCAAGCCTATTGAAAATCCCTTTGTAAAAATATCTTTCTAGCTGTTTTTCACTCCCTTACAATTGTTTCGTCTCTGTTTGGTCCAACTGAAATAATCCTAACCGGAACACCTGTTTCCTGCTCAATAAACTGGATGTAAGCCATTAGCTCGTCAGGCAAATCACTATCGGATTTGAAGCCTGAAATATCGGTCATCCAACCCTTAAACTCCTTGTAAACCGGCTCAATGGGCGTATTAATATCGTAGGGCAACCTGTCGGTTTCAATACCGTTTACCCTGTATGCTACTGCAACCTTGATGGTTTCAAAGGAATCAAGCACATCGGGTTTAGTCATTATTAGCTGGGTTACACCATTGAGCATAATAGCATACTTCAATGCAACTAGGTCGAGCCAACCACAACGACGCGGCCGTCCAGTGGTGGCACCAAACTCAACACCTATCTTTCGCATCTTTTCGCCAATCTCGTTATCAAGCTCGGTGGGGAATGGTCCAGAGCCTACTCGGGTACAGTATGCCTTGAATATGCCGTAAACCTCACCAACTGCGTGAGGAGCAATTCCCAACCCCGTGCAAGCGCCGGCACAAATAGTGTTCGATGAGGTTACGAACGGGTATGAACCAAAATCGATATCGAGCAATGATCCCTGAGCACCTTCCGCAAGCACCCGTTTTCCCTGTTTGATGTAGCTATTTATTTCGTACTCAGAGTCGATAAGGTCGTACTGACGTAGAAGCTCTATGCCCTTAAACCACTCCTCCTCATGCTGTTCAATGTTACTTGAATAGTTATATTGCCTTAATATTTCCTTGTGTTTGTTCTTTAGGAAATTGTATCTATCCTTAAAATCGGGTAAAAGGATATCGCCCACACGTAGCCCATTGCGTCCGGTTTTATCCATGTAAGTAGGGCCAATTCCCTTCAGGGTTGAGCCTATCTTTCCTTTTCCCTTTGCTGCCTCCGATGCTGCATCGAGTTCACGGTGCGAGGGTAAAATGAGGTGAGCCTTTTTGGAAATTTTGAGTGATTTTTTCAGGTTTACTCCAAGCTTCTCAAGCGAGTGTATTTCCTCAGCAAGGATAATTGGGTCAATTACTACACCATTGCCAATTAAGTTTAAGCAGCCAGGATGAAATACCCCTGAAGGAATGGTATGCAGCACATGTTTAATGTTATTAAACTCCAAGGAATGACCTGCGTTTGGACCACCTTGGAATCGTGCAATTACACTGTAATTGGGAGTTAGAACATCAACAACTTTCCCTTTTCCTTCGTCGCCCCACTGGAGGCCTAATAGAATATCAACTTTACTCATCTCCTTTAATAATAATTATGCTACTTTTGGCAAATAAAAACCTTAGCGAAACCAATTGTTCACACAAATTTTCAAGCCAAAAAGCATATAAAGGTAATGCTTTTAGCACAATTTTGAAAAGGAAAATATTAACAATCTAAAGGGAAAGATCAACCTTATCTATTTCGGTTTGACAATCTTTACAAAGGCCATAAAGGTAAAGCGAGTGATGCGAAATAGTGAATCCGCTATTCTTTTGGGCGGAGTTAATTATTTCCTGTATTCTGGGGTCGCAAAACTCAATTACTTTACCACAGCGACTACAAATAAGGTGATCGTGTTGCTTACATTCATAAGCTTTCTCGTATAGCGATGAATTTTTACCAAACTGGTGTTTTATTACCAGCCCACACTCCAGTAGCAAGTCGATTGTGTTGTAGAGCGTCGCCCTACTTACCTGGTAGTTTTTATTTTTCATTTTGATATAGAGCGTTTCTATATCAAAGTGCGACTCTTGTGAGTAAATCTCGTCAAGAATGGCGAAACGTTCGGGTGTTTTCCTGTGCCCTTTACGCTCCAGGTAATCGGTGAGTATGCGTTTTACTACAAGTTTAGTATCGCTGCAGGTCATAGCTTAAATTTAGACTTACTTTAAATAGCAAAAATAGGATAAAATTTTTGTTATACAACATCAAACAGAAAAACATAAATAAAGTTTATCCGAAGGGCCAAGAATTAACCGGGCTCATGTATTGAGGAATGAATCGGAATAAATCGGAATGAGTCGGAATGAGTCGGAATAGATGGAATATGATGGAGTTAGAGGAAGTTAGAGGAAAATAGAACATATAATCCAATGTCGTTTAGTTAAGGTTATTTTTTATGTTGAGTACAAGCGAAACATCACGCTGTCGTGCTGAGCCCCGATATATCGGGATAGACTTTGCCGAAGTATCTCTTTGCTCTTTTCTCTTCAATCCTTTGATGAGATCACTCGACTTTGCTTGGGATGACAAAACCCTACCTTCCCTTTTGCTCCTTTGTCATGTTGAGCTAGCCGATACATCTCTTTACCTTTAACCCTTGTTGTTTTTTTGGGAATTGCTCTTTGCAGTGCTTTTCTGTTGCGATGCAAAGCTTCACCTTTGCTCTTTGGAAAATGCATTGCGTGCATCGCTATACTAGTGGAGGTAGCACTTTGGTTACAAATATTACGCCCCTACGGGGCTGGAAGCGGTGTTCGTTGTTC
>NZ_JBBFKU010000048.1:0-20425 GCF_037481895.1 Tenuifilum sp. | reverse complement strand
GGCTGCAAAGGTAGTAACTTTTTCCGTCCCGCGCAAGGGGTTACCTCAAAATTTTTTTTTCTCCCCCCATATGCTCCGCCCCCGCGCGCGCTCCCCTCCGAAAGCGGGTGCAAAAGTAGAAAAGCGTTTTTAATTACGCAAGGGAATTATCAAAAAAAACAAGATTTTTTTTAAAAAAAGTTACATATTGTTGACTATCAATGTCAATTTATACAAGAAAAATTATGAAGGTGATGTCAAATCAACTCAAGTGCCATGGATTAGCAAATTCAGCAAGGCTAATTTCTAGAGGAATGAGTCGGAATGAATCGGAATGAATCGGAATGAATCGGAATAGACGGAATATGATGGAGTTAGAGGAAGTTAGAGGAAGTTAGAGGAAGTTCAAATCCGTTAAACGTGAACCGTGAAACGTGAAACGGAAGAATTAAGAATATGACTGAGTTAGAAGATGTTATAGGAAGATAAAAAGTTAAATCAAAAACCTTAGATTAACAATTTTCTCGCCCAAAAATAGGAACACATAAACATTTTTAGATGAATTTCGAACTACTCAACTTGAAGTTCGTCAAACGTAATAAGTTTTTTCCTGTCCTCATCCCATAACCTCAGCCTGAAAGATCTTAATATCTCCCTAAATGAGAGTGGCTTAATATGTGAAAACATCTCGTTCTCATCGTGGCATTTCTGAAGCTTATAGTTAGGAATCCTTGGGCTTAGGTGATGAATATGATGATACCCAATGTTACCGCTAAACCATTGTAAAACCTTAGGGAGCTTAAGGAATGAACTTCCCTCTAGAGCAACCGATTGATAGTCCCATTCATGGGAGCGCTTCCATACTACCCTTTCAAATTGATGTTGAACGTAAAAAAGCCAAACACCTGCAATTGATGCAAAATAGATTATGGGTAGCTGTATTAAAATAAATTCACGCCAACCTATCAACCACATCAGTAATACAATTGTACCAACGATGGCGATATTGGAAAGGTGAATATACATCTGTTGCTTAAAGTTCATGTACGACTTTGGTATTCTGTACTGAATAAGAAATAGAAGAATTGGAGCAATTGCAAAAAGGAAAAGCGGATGCCGATAAATTCTGTACTTTAATTTACCCCACTTTGTAAGTTCAAGGTACTCCTTAACCGTTAGGGTTTCAACATCGCCAATACCACGTTTATCGAGGTTGCCAATGGTAGAGTGATGAATAAAGTGATCGCGATGCCAGCGATGGTAAGGAGTAAACACCAATAACCCAAGGGGTATTCCCACTAATCGATTTAACCTTTCAGTTCTAAAAAAGGAACCGTGCCCACAATCGTGAAAAATGATGAAAATTCGAACAAGAAAGCCTGCTGCAATGAGGGAAAGAGCTAGGGTCAACCAGTATGATACTTTCAAACTATGGTACATAGCCACCCAAAGCGCAAAATAGGGCAGCACAGAATTTATTACCTGCCACCAGCTTTTTAGATGGTCGGGATAGTTGTACCTTGAAATAACTTCAACCCAGTTTTGCATATTCCAGAATAGTATTTCAGTAAAATAATTTCATTAAAACTAACTCCTAAATATACAAGGGTTATGAAAGAAATTCAAGACTTACGATACAAAAGAGCAAGGATTTGTAACAAATATTTACAGTGAATAAATATTCTCAGAACCGATGATTAACTAATAAAAAGGGGCTAAAAGCCCCTTTTTATTGAAACCATACATGTTATTTTTGGGGGATATTCTTGAGTGTTTCAACCAAAAAGTCCCAAAACTTTTGAACGGATGCAATGTTTACCTTCTCATCGGGTGAATGGGGGTGACGGATGGTTGGCCCAAACGAAATCATATCCCAGTTAGGGTAAACACCACCTAGCAAACCGCATTCTAACCCGGCATGGATTGCCTTAATCTCGGGCACTTTGCCAAATTTTTTATTGTAAACATCCTGCATTACCTTGAGTATGGCTGAGTTTGGATTAGGTTTCCACCCAGGGTAGCCCCCGGTAAAATTAATGTTAGCACCTGCGAGTTCAAAAATGGCAGCCATTTTTTGAGCTAATGCATCCTTTGATGAATCAACTGAGCTGCGCAGTAAGCACTGGCCTTTTACTTTTTCGCCATCGGTGTAAACGCGTGCAAGGTTGTTGGAGGTTTCAACCAAACCTGGGATTGAGTCGCTCATTCGAATAACGCCGTTGGGGCAGCCAAAAAAGGCTCTGATAACCTTTGATTGTGTTTGGTTGTCAATAACTGTTGAAGGATTTCCTGTTTTTTCCGAGGTGAACGAAAGCGATGGTTCACTTAAAGCAAACTCTGATTTATAAATACTTTCATACTCTTTAACGGCTTTTTCAAATGCAGCAGCTTTATCAGCAGGAACCACAACAACGGCAAATGCTTCGCGTGGGATTGCATTACGCAAGCTTCCGCCATCGATTGAGGCAATGCGTACTCCGAATTCCTTCTCGGCATTGTAAAGGAAGCGGAAAAGGAGTTTAATGGAGTTACCGCGACCAAGGTTAATATCCATACCGGAGTGTCCTCCCTTTAGCCCTGTAATGGCAAGCTTATAGGCAGTGGTACCTTGGGGTACTGACTCAGGTTTGGTATTAAACTCAATGTTGGCATCCAGTCCACCAGCACAACCCACGTAAAGTTCACCTTCGTCCTCGGAGTCCATGTTGATAAGGATATCGCCCTTAAGCAGGCCGGGTTTTAACCCAAAAGCCCCGGTCATTCCAGTCTCCTCGTCAATGGTGAAAAGGGCTTCAACAGGGCCATGTACTAAGTCAGTTGCTTCCAGCACAGCCATAGCAGCCGCCACACCTATACCGTTGTCGGCTCCAAGAGTTGTACCGTTGGCTGTTACCCATTCCCCATCAACATAAGCTTCAATTGGGTCCTTTTCAAAATCGTGAACTTTATCGTTATTCTTTTGGGGTACCATATCGAGGTGGCCCTGAAGAATAACACCTTTACGATCCTCCATGCCCGGAGTAGCAGGCTTACGGATGATAACGTTCCCTACTTCATCGATAATGGTTTCGAGCCCAAGATCTTTCCCAAATTTTACTACAAAATCAATTACAGCCTTCTCGCTTTTTGATGGGCGAGGAATTTGCGTTAAGCTATGGAAATGTTTCCAAACACGCTGCGGTTCAAGTTTGAAGATTTCTTTATTCATATCAACCTAATTGTTTAAATTTTTAATTTGATTGGCCTTAAAGATACCAATTATTAACCAACATAGCAAACTGCTGTTTTAAAACATCAATCTATGCCCCCAAACATGCAACTATACCAAAAAATCAACGTAATAAAACGGGCATAAAAATTAATTGACGTGTCAGTAGTTTTTCAAGTTGAATGGCATAAACGGGTTTCATCCACAAACGATGTTTGTCAACAGTATGCCACAAAAGGTGCAGATGAAGGAATTGTTGTAGCGGCTGAATTTCAGGAGCAAGGGCGAGGACAGCGAGGTAACGCATGGGAAAGCCAAGAGGGGCAAAACCTCACCTTTAGCGTTTTACTTCGTCCAACTTTCCTACCCGTTGCTGAGCAATTCTACCTTTCAAAAGCAATATCGCTTGCAGTTTCCGATTGGCTTGTAGCCTATGTGACAAACAAACCAGTAAAAATTAAATGGCCAAACGATATATATATAGGTGATAGTAAGGTTTGCGGAATACTCATTGAGAATAGCTTTAGTGGTCAGTACCTGGAAAGTTCAGTTGTTGGAGTGGGTATAAACTTAAACCAGGTTTCTTTCCCCGACGATTTGCCAAATCCAACATCTTTACTACTCGAAACTGGAACAAGGGTTGATCCCCGTAATGCATTAGCTGAAATGGTTAGCTGCATTGATGGACGGTACCAACAGCTAACTGAAGGCTACAGAGAAAACATCGATAATGACTACTTTAATGCCATTTACAGAAAAAATCAGCTTTGCAAGTATTACTCCAATGGCGAGGAGTTTTATGCTACAATAATAGGCATTCAGCCCACTGGGGAGTTAGTCCTAAGGACTGCGGAAGGCGCAATTAGGACATTTGCATTTAAAGAAGTAACCTTTATAATATAGGTTAAGCTATACCGCATTAAAAGCGGCAGCAATGCCATCGGCAAGGGCATCGATTCCTTCCTTAAGCTTATTGCCAACCATCATGCGCATCATCATGTTAAGCTCTGCCTTAACAGTGATTTTCATGCGGGTATCGTAAGGTGCAACCTCCTTAAGCTGAATCCACATGAAAAATTCCATGGGTGATTTTTCATCACCAGTAAATTTTATAGTTTTAAACTCATCGCGCTCAATGATTTTGATACCAAATGGTCCCATACCTTTGTACTTGAAGCTACAGCTATCCTCAGTAGCTTGCCACTCCTCAAGTTTGTCCTTTGCCATTGGCGAAAAGTTGCGGAAATCGGAAAGCACTCTAAAAACATCCTCGGCCCTTTTACTAATTGCCACAATCTTACTCTCGTAGGTTGTCATATCAGTATTTTTGGTTTACAAAAATAGTAAACTGCTATTTAATTAGAACCAAATCAACTTTTTGAAGTTTATATTTATGTAGATTATTTTACAGGTTACAACCATAATGAGAATAATACTTCAGCCTACACACGACCCATACTTTAACATTGCTACAGAGGAATACCTCTTAAAGCATAGTAGTGACGATTATATTATTCTATACCGTAATACCCCCTCGGTTATTGTTGGTAAACACCAGAACACTATGGCAGAACTGAACCATACCTTTATCAACAGTAGCAAAATTCCAGTAATTCGGAGGTTATCGGGAGGCGGAACCGTATTTCACGATTTAGGGAATGTTAACTTCTGCTTCATAGTAAACGGCCGAGAGGGTAATTTGGTTGATTTTAAACGCTTTACAACACCAATTATTGAATTCCTGAAAGAGCTTGGTTTAAATGCCTACCGCGGCGAAAAGAATGATATTAGGATTGGCAACTATAAAATTTCGGGCAATGCAGAACATGTTTATAAAAACAGGGTAATGCACCATGGAACCCTCCTGTATAGTACCAACATGTTCTGGTTGGAGCAAGCCATAAAGTCCAATGAGGATAGCTATACCGACAGGGCAATACGATCGAACCGAAGCCAAACAATAAACATAGCAGAGCTTCTTCCTCACCCTATGGCTATTGAAACTTTTGAAATAGCCCTTTCAGAATTTCTTACTAAATACCACTCTGCCACTCCCTTACAACTGGATGACAGCGCAAAAAGAACTATTAGCACACTTGCCACCACAAAGTATACCGATTGGAACTGGAACTACGGCTACAATGCAAGCTATGACTTCAAGGTAAATATCGACTCAGATTTTCTTGTTCTGAGGGTAACAAATGGAATTATTGAGAGTGTTGAAATACAACAAAGTAGCATTAGCTGGGTAAGTAATCTGGCAAAATTCCTGGAGGGGAAACGACACGATTACGCTTACCTTAAAAATGAATTAGGTAAGACTGAGCACTCTGAAAAGATTCAAGAAATAATTGGTAAACTGTTTTAGCGCTAGTGAGGTGTTTGGTTCTCGTTTTTAGGAGGCTCAAAACCATACGCAACCCCCTCGTAGTAGTGCGTAGGAACCTCTCTATAACCACCTCTACTCTCGCTTTTGGTAACCAGTACATAGTTTGCCCCTAGGGCAGCCGCCTTTCGCTGTAACCGGATACGGGCATTTTTTTCAGCCGATTTGGCGTTCTTGCTATTTTTCCCCGATACAGATTCTACTTTGCCATATATATAGAGACCATCTACGTCGGCAGGATTAGTTGTTATCACTACCGATTGGAAATTGGTCTCATCTATCATTTTAAAGGCCAAATCGTTAAACTTTTCCACCCTACCGTTTGCGTAAAGTATTTTATGGATTTGCTTCCGCGAAAGCTCTTCAGGTGCAGCAGCACCTTTCTTAAGGATTGTTACTTTGCTTGAACTTACCGATTTTACATTGCAAATAAGCTTTCGGTTACTTACCAGAATTATTGTGTCCAAAGCTTCCTGTGCAATGGAGAAGATTGGAAGAAAAGTTATGAGGAGTGATGCTATAAATCGCATGCCCGTAATTTTCATTTTAATGAATTGATTGCAAAGTTAATGCCATTTGATGTTATTACAAAAACAAACCAGTTAAAATGTATCAATTCCCTCGGCTAGCAAATACGAGTGCCACCGAAGCTAGGACTATCTGGACTAAAAAGTGATCGGTGAGAGTTGGAGGCCAAGGAGTTAGAGCTTTATACAATAGCACTAAAAAGATCCCTATGGATGATATCACAGTTAACCCCTGATTTGAGGTGAAACCTCCTACAATGAACAACACAGCCAAAACAACAACTGCTAATGCAACATAGAATTGGAAATCGGAAATAGCTATGCTTCTGAAATACCCGATGTTAGCCAAAATAAGATATCCGGCAAAGCTTAGCCTCAACATCCAAATGGCTATCTTGTCAAGAAATTTCAAGGGTTTCATATACCAGTTTATTAATCTGTTAGTAATAACGTTTTACAAATGTATTAATAATTAACATACTAAATACCATGCAAAAAGAATTATTCAGTTCAAACTCCATGTAGGAGTAACAAAGCCTTTTGCATATTGAACATTGCTTAACCTCTCAATGTGGAAATTCTTAACTCATACACTGTAACGTATGGCATAGGTTCTAAAATAACTTAAACGGCATTGATCTCAAATTAGTATATCAACAAATATAGTAAGAAAACCCCACGATCAATTCCTGCAAACAATTGCTATTTTTGCAGGAAAATTATTGCTATGAAAGGAGCCAAACATATTCTGATGCTAATTGTATCCATTTTTTTATGGTTATTTGTCGCCATTACGGCATTCCTACTCTTTCTAATTGATTTTGTTGTATGGCTCTTAACTTTCTGGTGGGATAGGCGTTTAATACTACTGCATAAATATTCGTCGGTTTGGGCGATGTTTTACATTTGTATTAACCCGGGATGGAGAATCAAAGTTTCAGGGTTAGAAAAAATTGACAAAAGCAAATCCTATGTCATAGTTTGCAACCACCAAAGCGCCTTCGATATTATGCTGCTTTACAGACTTTTCACCCATTTCAAGTGGGTGGCCAAAAAGGAGTTGGCCAAGGTTCCAGTTATTGGGTGGAACCTTATTCTTAACAATAGCATACTAATTGACCGAGCCAGTGCAGTGAGTACTAAAAAGATGATTTCTCAGGGGCTAAAACACCTAAAAGGAGGAAGTTCCGTACTAATATTTCCTGAAGGTACAAGAACAAAGGATGGTCAGGTTAAGCGATTTAAGGAAGGGGCATTTCTGTTGGCTAAGCAAGCAAATTCGCCCATTCTACCTATAGTTATTGAAGGTTCAAAGGATATTTTCCCAAAACCAGGAATTGTTAAACTACGCCAGGACTTAACATTAAAGGTTCTTGACCCTGTTAAAGTTGAAGAGGTTTTATCAACTTCAGTCCCTGATTTGACAAAGCGCCTGAACCAGTTAATTATGGAAGAGCATAAAAAGTTAGCCCCCGAAAAGTACATGAATTCCGATAACAAACAAGTTAAATGATAAAAACACAAAAAAGTTTTACTGATTATTTGACAATTAATTAAACTTTTATACCTTTGCAAGCCCAAAATATTGTCAAACAATTCATACTAAATACGATGTACGCTATTGTAGATATTGCAGGACAGCAATTTAAAGTAGAAAAAGACCAAAAGATCTACGTGAACCTGCTTGAGGGAGAGGCAGGAACAGAGGTTAAGTTCAACAAGGTGCTGCTTGTTGACAACGATGGTAAAGTAGCCGTGGGAACTCCTGAACTAAAGAACGCTTCGGTTACTGCTAAAATCCTTGGCCATGTTAAAGGCGACAAGGTTATTGTATTCAAGAAGAAACGTCGTAAAGGGTATAGGGTGAAAAATGGACACCGCCAAAACTATACTCAGATTCAGATTGCAGAAATAGTAGCATAACACGAAAATATTGATTAGTCATGGCACACAAAAAAGGAGTTGGTAGTTCCCGTAACGGACGCGAATCGCACAGCAAACGCTTAGGCGTTAAGCTTTTTGGTGGTCAGGTTGCCAAAGCTGGCAACATTATTGTACGCCAGAGAGGAACTAAGCACTATCCCGGTATGAATGTTGGCATGGGCAAGGATCACACCCTTTACGCCTTAATTGACGGTGTGGTAACTTTCCGCAAAAAAGCCGACGACAAATCGTACGTATCAGTTTTACCACAAGAATCGTAGTTTTTCTAAAATTTTCATAACTTTGGTCTCCTGTGCAATGCCTTCAAGTATTGAACAGGAGATTTTGTTTTATTAAAAACCCAACACTATGCTTACCCTAAAGTATATCAGAGAGAATACCGAGGAAGTTATCCGTAGGTTAGCAGTAAAGCATTTTGATGGTTCTGTAATTATTGCCAAAATTATAGAACTTGACGACAAGCGTAAGGCTATTCAGCTTCAGCTTGACAATAACCTTGCTGAGCAAAACCGGATTGCAAAGGAAATTGGAAAACTATTTTCCGAGGGGAAGTCAGCTGAGGCAAACGCAGCCAAGGCAAAATCGGCTGAACTAAAGGAACTGTCCAAAAACCTCTCGCAGGAACTTAAAGAGGTTGAAGATGAGCAAACTAAACTTCTGCTCCAGGTGCCTAACCTGCCCCATGAATCAGTTCCGCAGGGTGTAAGCGCAAGCGACAACGTTGTAGTTCGATCTGGAGGGAGTATTCCAAAACTACACGAGGAGGCCTTGCCACACTGGGACCTGGCTTCAAAGTACAATATCATCGATTTTGAACTTGGCGTCAAAATAACCGGTAGTGGTTTCCCAGTATATAGAGGTAAGGGTGCAAAGCTCCAAAGAGCCTTGATTAACTTTTTCCTTGACTACAATACTGCAGCCGGATACGAGGAGGTAGAACCACCGCACATGGTGAACGAGGACTCTGCTTACGCAACCGGACAGCTCCCCGATAAGGATGGGCAAATGTACCATGTAACCGCTGACGGATTTTACATGATACCTACTGCGGAGGTTCCAGTAACAAACATTTACCGCGATGTAATTTTACATGCAGCGATGCTCCCCATTAAGCTAACCGCTTACACTCCATGCTTCCGCCGCGAGGCAGGTTCGTACGGAAAGGATGTTCGTGGTTTAAACAGGTTACACCAGTTCGATAAGGTAGAAATTGTTCAGATACAGCACCCCGACCGTTCATACGAAACCCTTGAAGAAATGGTTAACCACGTTGAGGGGCTACTTATGAAACTGGAACTCCCCTACCGAATTGTTAAGCTTTGCGGTGGCGATATGAGTTTCACTTCAGCGCTAACCTATGACTTTGAGGTTTTTTCGGCAGCCCAGCACAAGTGGCTTGAGGTTAGCTCAGTATCGAACTTTGAATCGTTTCAGGCAAATCGCATGATGCTTCGCTTTAAGGAGGAGGGCGACAAGAAAGCACAGCTGGCTCATACCCTTAACGGAAGTTCGCTTGCATTGCCCCGTATTGTGGCAGCGCTACTTGAGAACAATCAAACCCCACATGGTATTAAGATTCCCAAAGTTCTTCAACCCTACTGCGGATTTGACAAGATTGATTTGTAAAGTACGAATTGCAATAAAATCAGTCCCCTTGAGAACTTTTTCAAGGGGATTTTTGTTAGTGGGAATAAAATGAAGACTGGCAAAGGAGAAATTGCATTCCCATGAAAAAAAGTTTGGCCTGTTATTTGTGTTAAATGGTTTTAAAATAAATTTGAAACAATTAATATTACCCTTTTGGCACTGAAAAAAATGTTTAACCAAACACTATTAGCAATGAAAGCATTCCAAAAAATCCTGGTAAGCATTATGCTTACGTTTTCATTTGTAGCGGCTTACGCACAAATGGAGGAACTCCCCAAGAGCGACACAGCAGGTGTTACTGGTGGAGCCGTTATAGGAGCGGTTACCATTGATGGTAAAACCTATCAGCAATTTGCGCTCCGTACCGATATCCCAATAGGTAAGTTCGGTTTCGGCATCGATATCCAGCTACTTTTTGACGAAAACGGACAAATCAGGAAAGATGAATGGGATGAATGGCAGGACTATATCGATAAAATTTACTACATCCGATATGGTAAAAAGGACGATCCGTTTTACATCCGTTTGGGCGGATTGGATTACACCTACTTGGGTTACGCCAACATTGTGAATGGCTACTCCAACATGATTCAGTATCCATCGCGCAGGCGTTATGGTGGCGAACTGTCGTTCTGGATTCCGGCTGAGCGTTACAAGGGAATGCCGGTTGCAGGTGGTGAATTTTTCTTTAACGACATGAAAGAACTTTTTGTTGAATCGCCCCGCAAGTCGGCAATGCTGGTGGGTAGCCGTATTTTCTACCGCCCGCTACGCTTCCTTGAGTTTGGGGTTACTGGCGTTGCAGACCTTAACGAGTACAACGCATTTGAAGATAGAGACGGCGATGGTGTTCCAAACCTGATTGACCTTTACCCCAGGGATAAAAACCTGGCAACGGATATGGATAAAATATCCCTAACTGATTGGAATCACCTCCTTAACGACCCATTCTGGGGTGCAACCCGTGAGGAAGCCTACCAAAAACTTCTGAGCCTTGGTTTGGTTCCAGCTGATACAATCAGAATGGAAAACCTCTTCAACCTGAATAACCAAACCTCTAAGATGTTCGCATACAGCTTCGATATTGGAATTCCTATTGCCCGTAAGGAAAACTTTAAGTTTGATATTTACTCCCATATAACCCAGCTACGAGGTGAGGATAGAACCTACGGGTGGGGCGTAGCTATACCCGGTATTAGGATGATTCTTGGAACCAGCAATGTTCAGAACTTCTTAACCTTCAAGGCTGAATACCGTCGTTCATCCAAAGAGTTCCTGTTTGGATACTTCAATAACACCTATGAGCTGGAAAGAGCACAGTTCATTGGAAGGGATAGCGTAATAACCAAGCAGCAGCAATTAATTACCATCCAGCAGGAACTTAATGGTATTTATGCCAGTGCAGAGCTGAACATGTTTGGATATGTTGTGGGTTATGCAGGATATCAGGATCTTATTGGTTCTGACAAAACCCATATGCGTTCACTACACGGTGAAGTTCGTATGGGTGAAACCCTCAAGAAAATGCTTCACTTTGCTGACCTAAAAGGATACTACATCCAGAACAACGTTCAAGATTTCAGGCAATGGAAAACCCCAAGTTCACTTGTGGGCTTTAATATTGGCTACAACTACAAAGGAGCCATTGTTGGAATTGACTATCGATGGACATTCCAAGACCTTGACGGAAATGGAATCATTAAGGGGAGCGCTGAAACCATCAAAACAATCAGCTTTAGAACTGCTGTAACGTTCTAATCAATAAAACCCCAAAAAAGGGAGCTGTTCAGCTCCCTTTTTTATTTCTTTGATGGAATTAAATAGGTTGATAAAACAGCCACTATCAATGTAAAGAAGAAATTAACAAGTTTTGCTGTAACCACCTTATCCATTCCAGAGCTAATCCATACAATAGTAAAAACTAAACCCAAAATCATAGCCGTTATTGCTGCCCTCCCATGAAAGGGTTTCCAGAAAAGGGTAAGAAGTATTACTACAGAAAAGGTACAACCAATACCCGCCCACACGTAGCTTACCAGGGTGAATATCACTTTCTGGGGCGATACATAGGCTATTGCCAAAGCAATTATGGCAAGCGAAGCGGTAATAATTCGTGATTGGCGTAAAACGAGCCTTTCGTCATTAATACGCCTGAATGGTTTAACAATATTCTCGCTTAGCTCAGTTGATGATAGCACAAGCAATGAATCGGCAGTAGAAATCATTGCAGCAATAGCCCCTGTTATAAGTAAGGCTGCAAGTGCCGGAGGGAATATTTTCATGATTGTAGCAGGCATCACATACTCCCTGTCGGTAAGGGCGTTGGGGCCAAAAATGGCTAAACCAATCATTCCGAGCAACATAGCGCCAATGTAGGCAACAACTGTCCAGGTAATGCCAATATTACGCGCAAGCTTAGCCTGCCTGGCGTCCTTAATGGCCATGAACCTCATGGTTAGCTGGGGCATTCCACCTAGGTAACCAAAGAACCAGCTAAAGCCACCCACAAGAAACATACCTGCGGCTGCTCCCTTTAAACCATTGAATAACGAAGCATGGGTTGGACTCGCGCTCTCCAGAGCAATGGTAATGGAGCTTGAGTATACCTCAGGATGGTTTGCCAGGTAGAAAAACCCGACAATTGGGCCAACCGTTAAGGTGAAAATCATTACTAAAGCTTGAACCACATCGGTGTATACAACGCTCTGAAATCCTCCGTAAATGGTATAAGGGATAATGATTAGTGCGGTAATGAGCATTCCCCATTGAGGCTTAATGCCAAACATGGTATCTAAGGTTTTACCGCCTCCCAGGAATTGAGCGCCTACATAAAGGAAGAAAAAGAAAACAATGGTTGAACTACTCACCAGCCGTATCCATTTGGCAACCTCACCATGACGTGCAGCAAGATAATCGGAAAAAGTGGTAGCCGAATACTTTTCGGCTTCATCGCGCAGGCGCCAAGCCAAAAGCCACCAAGCGGTAATTATTCCCACAACACAACCAATTGCAGTCCACAACTCAGCTATTCCCATTGCGTAGGCAGCACCTGGTAGTCCCAACAGCGCCCACGACGATTCGCCAGTTGCCCTTTCGGAAAGGGCAGCAACCCAACCCGGTAGGTTTCGGCCGGCAATGGAGTAATCGGCATTATTCTTAACCTTTCGTCCTTGATAAATCCCCCACCCAATGATAAAAAGTAAGTAACCAATGGTTACAAGTGCAAGTTGAATGCTGGCTGACATAGTAAAAAGGTTTTAACATTATCACCCTAAATTTATTAAATAGCCGATATAAAAACCAATGCTTGCTGTTGATTTTCACCTATAAAAATAACTAACTTGTGAACTGGCAAAACAAGTGAGGTATGGAAGCATTATATTACATGCACCTAGAGAATAAGGCGGTACAATGCAATTTATGCCCTCATGAGTGTAAACTCACCCCCGGTAAGAGAGGTATCTGCAAAACCCGTTATAACGATAATGGCGAAATGAGACTCCTGATCTCAGGAGTAATAGCATCGTCAGGATTAGATCCCATTGAGAAGAAGCCCCTTTTCCATTTCTACCCCGGTAGCAAAATTTACTCAATTGGTGGCTATGGCTGCAACCTAAGGTGTTCATTCTGCCAGAACTATGAAATATCGCAATATGTTCCTGACTCAAATAGCCGATTAAGAGAAAATTTGCCGGAAAATATTGTTGATAAGGCTCTGTTTTTACCACAGAACATTGGCATCGCCTACACCTACAATGAACCAACCGTGTTCTTTGAACTTATGCTTGCAACGGCACGATTGGCTAAAGGCAAAGATTTAAAAAATGTAATGATATCGAACGGATTTATTAACCATAAACCCCTACTTGAACTTCTTGATGTTATTGATGCATTTAATATCGATTTAAAAGCTTTTACCAATGAGTTTTATAAAACTCAAGCAGGCGGAAAGTTAGCCCCAGTGCTAAACAATTTAAAGACCATAAAAAAGAATGGCAACCATTTAGAGATTGCCTTCCTGGTTATTCCGGAACTTAACGACTCAACCAATGAAGCAGTAGAGATGTTTAGGTGGATTAATGAAAATTTGGGTAACGACACACCCTTACACATCAACAGGTATTATCCCGCTTACAAGTTAAGCATCCCTCCAACCCCTCCTGAAAAATTGGTAGAACTTCGAGATGTTGCCATGGAATACCTAAAATTTGTATATATTGGCAACGTCCACAACTCCGATATCGGCACAAAAACAACATGCCCCTCGTGTAACACCACTGTTATTGAGAGGCATGGATATAGTACTACATTGAAAATGATTGACACTAGAGGATACTGCAAGATTTGTGGATACGGCCCTATAGCAGTAATGGGCTAACCACGCCAAATCAGTTCACTTAACTTTCGCTTGGGAACATGGTGTACCTGTTCTGAATCGCGCCAGTAAATTACACTTCCCGAATCATCTATATCATCAATAACAACTTTCTCAACTGGTTTGCCCAGGGCAATCACCAGTGCGACCTTTAGATATTCAGGTAGATTGAGTAATTTGTGCAGATTTTCTTTTTTAACCGATTCAATAATGCACCCCCCAAGCCCCTTTTCAACCGCACCCAAAAGAATGGTTTGCGCCATTATACCCTGATCCCACTGCGATGCTGTTGACAACCTCTGATCCTCAAGAACTACAATATAAGCCGATGGACGTTCCCCCTCAACAGGGCCATCCCAATCCTTCAAGTAACCTGCCCATGCCAGATTAGGAAACACATTGTTGCACCATTCAGGAGTATTGATAATCATAAACTTAAGTGGCTGTAGGTTACGGCCCGAAGGACAAAACCTACACAGCTCAACCAGCTGTTCAAGCAGCCCTAAATCGATATTATGGGATTGGTCAAACCTACGATAGCTGCGATTTTGAACTACAAGATCCCTTAGCATGTTTACCTAACCTTTTCAAAGCGTTTTTCAACCACACTCCAGTCAACAATTTTCCAGAAAGCTTGAATGTAGTCGGGTCGACGATTCTGGTAGTCGAGGTAGTAGGCATGCTCCCACACATCGCAGGTTAGTAAGGGCTTTAGCCCTTTTCTTAAAGGATTCCCAGCATTTGATTCCTGGGTAATGTTAAATTTCCCATCGGTATCAACCACAAGCCAAGCCCAACCTGAACCAAAAAGGGTGGCAGCGGCATTGGAGAACTTGCTTAAAAATTCTTCAAATGAACCAAATGAAGCCTCAATAGCTTTAAGTAGATCACCCTCGGGCTTATGTTTTGGAGCCGGACTGAATGCTTCAAAGTAGAACGTGTGATTCCAAACCTGTGCGCCATTGTTAAAGACACCACCCTCAGCCTCCATAACTATTTGCTCAAGGCTAGCATTCTCGAACTTTGTTCCGGGAATCAGGTTATTCAGGTTGTTAACGTAAGCCTGATGGTGCTTCCCGTAATGGAACTCCATTGTTTTCTCCGAAATTACCTCAGCTAAAGCATTCAGTGAGTACTGCAACTTAGGAAGTTCATGTTTCATAGCTATAGTTTTTAAATTGGTTTAACTGCCAAAATGAGTATGTCGTCGGTTTGCGCCTCTTCCTCACCCTTCCATTTTTCAAGTGTTCTATACAGCGTCATCTTTTGCTCGTAAAGAGGAAGATGCTTAATGCTTAAAATAAGATTACGGAACGAATGGTAACCAAATTTTTTACTGGGTTTACCACCAAACTGATCGGTAAATCCGTCGGAGAATAGGTAAACCGTATCGTTAGGCTCAAGTTTTATCGAAAGTTCGTTGAATCGCTCCATGCGTTCATAGTATGCAACGGGCATTCTATCGGGACGAAACTCAATAAGCCCTTCGCCTATCTGAACAATCCGATTATCATTTGAAATATTAGAATTTGTGCTGATAATAATTGGCATGTTGGCTCCTGAATAGGTAAGGGTATGGGTACTCCTATCGAAAGTACAGAAAGCTACATCCATACCATCATGGCTGTCGTCCTCGTGTCCACCTTGCCGTAAGGCAGAAATTATGTTATCGCGGAGCTTACCAAGTAGCAAACCCGGCGATGATGTTGGAGTGTTTGCAACAAGGTCGTTGAGCATTGAAATCCCAAGCATACTCATGAAGCCACCGGGAACGCCATGGCCAGTACAGTCAGCAACCGCAAATCCAATTTTACCGGAGCAGTTCCCGACCCAGTAAAAATCGCCACCAACGGTCTCCTTAGGAAGATAAAGCACAAAAAAGTCCCTAAAGTACTGGCTTAGCAGTGCATCGGTTGGGAAAACCGCCTGCTGTATTTTGCGGGCATACTCAATAGATTCTCCCAAATCCGTAAGTATGTTAATGATTTTATCGCGTTGGTAAACCACAAGGTTTTTCTGCCTTTCAATTTCATCGCGTTGTTCCTGAAGCTCACGCTGTTTGATATCTACTGAAATTCGCTGGCTCTCAACCTCAACCATGGCCTGCTTGCGTTTATACATATTATAAAGCAGCCCCAGAAACAACCCGAGGAGTAAAACAAATGCAATGGCGACCAGTATCAACAGGCGGGTTCTACTCTGCTTTTGGCTATCAACCAAGCTAAGTTGCTCATTGAACCTTTCAAAATGCTGACGAACAATATTTTCGTACTCAACCTGGAGCTGAGCTGCAAGAATCTGCTTCATCTTTTCAGTGCCTGCAATTGAGTCCTTAACCGCAATGTACTTTTCGTAGTTCTGTAAAGCACCCTGACAATTATTTTTGGCTAGGTTGAACTGGTAAAGCGCATTATACGATTGGGCCACCATATCCATCATCCCGTGTTTTTTTGCCTGTTCAAGGACCTCATCAACTAGTGCGAAAGCCTTAGGGCTATTGCCCATTTGAAAAAGTAGAAGAGCGAAATCGTACTTCGACTCAACCACACCACGGGGTTCTTCGAGTTTAGTGTATCCATCAATTGCTTTTGTAAGATATAGCTGAGCCTTATCGTACATTTTGATTTTCATGTAAGCTTCGCCAAGAAAACGGTTGATATTGGCAACCCCACCCCTATCAAGCAGAATCTGCTTAAGCGCAAGAGCATCCTCAAAGTAAAGCAAGGCACTATCAACTTGCCCTAAAAGCAGGTAAACCGATCCAATATTCATCAATGAATTGGAAATTCCTCGCTTATCGTTTATCTCAATTTTTATTTTCCACGACTTCCTGAGATAATCAAGAGACTTTTCATACTGAGCCACATCGCGGAATATTAGACCTATGTTGTTAAGTAGGAATGCTTCGCCCTGTCTGTCCTTGGTTTCAACCCTTAGGGGTAATGCTTTGAAAAAGAAATCGAGGGCAGTAGAATACGCACCCTGCTCCCAGAAAAGGATTCCCATGCTATTATATACGGAGGCAATACCAGCTTTATCGTTCAATTTCTCGCGTATTGCCAAAGAGTTAGAGTAATGTTCAAGGGCTTTTGTATAGTTACCAACTTGAGCATTAACCATACCCAAACCATAGTTAGCTTCGGCCAAACCGGTAGAATCGGCAATAGCCGTTGCCTTATTAAGTGCAAGATTGTAATAATGCAATGAGCTATCGTTCAAATCGGTTCTTCTATAAAATATTCCTAAGCGATTGTATGTTTTTATTAAAGCTATTTGATTGTTGATGAGGCTAAAATCAGCTTTTGCTCTATTTAGCCAGTAAAAAGCGGAATCAATTGGTGTTATTTCAAAGTAAATGATTCCCAAGTAGTACTCACACCAAGCACGCGCCTCATTATATTCTGAAGCGCTTGTATTGGCTAATACTTTTTGAGCAATTTTTTTGGCAGCGCTGAATTCCCTGACATCAATTAACGACCGTACAGTAGCAAGCTGAGAATTAACCTGCGCTGTATCGACCATCATTTTTTGCCCATGGGCTAAAACAGGGAAAATAACCGTAAAAAAACAGGACAGAATAAGATTTTGAATATGAATTCTGTTGAAAAACATAGCATAAATATTAACCCAATAAAAATACAAAAAAAAGCGACCGGTAAAACCGGCCGCCAAACCAAAACATAAACCAAACCAAACTTAAACCAATAAAAAACTATTTACCTGTAGCAACAAGATATTTTTCTTCCACTGCCTTCCAGTCAATGACATTCCAAAAGTTCTGTATATACTCAGGGCGGCGGTTTTGATACTTTAAGTAGTATGCATGCTCCCAAACATCGAGTCCGAGAATGGGAGTGCCTTTAACCTCTGAAACATCCATTAAGGGGTTATCCTGGTTGGGGGATGAAAAGACCTGAAGGTCCTTACCTGTCCAAACCAGCCAAGCCCAACCCGAACCAAAACGGGTAACTGCAGCGTTTGAAAATTTTTCCTTGAACTCATCAAAAGAGCCAAAAAACTTTTCAATCCCCTTAAGTAGCTCGCCATTAGGCTTTCCACCTCCATTTGGCGACATAATCTCCCAAAAAAGATTATGATTGAAGAAACCCCCTCCGTTGTTTCGGATTGCTGGTGAATGCTTGGAAACCTCCCGAAGTATCTCCTCAATTGGAAGCGCTTCTATTGATGTGCCAGCAATGGCGTTGTTCAAATTATTAGTATATGCACCATGGTGTTTATTGTAATGAATATCCATGGTCATTTCGTCGATATAAGGCTCAAGCGCCTTGTAATCGTATTTCAATTTAGGTAACTGAAAAGCCATATGTTTACTATTTAAATTGTTTCTAAATAGTAAAACGCAGCTTGATAAAATTTGTTCAAAGGATTATTAAGAAATGATTACTGAGGGTTGACAGAATTTCCATTTTTCCCATTAACATATCTTACCTTTTCCTTTTTGGTTCGGTAAACCTCAATTCCTAAAAAGTAGTAGCGAATTACCCAAAACTCAACATACCACTTATGATCGAGTGAAAGTATTGTATCTTGGAGGTGTTTTGATTTTCCAATAAAGGGTCGTTTCATTAAATCTAAAGTTTCAGCTTGTTGTATGTAAGTACCCACAATAAATTTAATTTAAAATTAACATCTTTTAAGTTAATCTCCAAACAGCAATTGGTTTCTAGCAGTAAAAACAAACGATTATCTGATTTGTTTACAAGGGTTTATGTTATTCGTAAACAAAAACGCTCCTTTCGTCAAAATTATGTGTGGGTTTGCTGCTACTTATGAGCTGTATTATGGCCTTACGTCCTACTTGGCCGAGGGTTATGGAGAAGTCATTAACATATAAACTGATATGGTTGCGCATTACCTCAGTGCTTAGCTCCTGGGCAAACTGTGAAACAAATCCCATAGTATTTTCCGGATATTGAAATGCATATTCAACACTCTCCCTTAACAACCGGTTAATATCGTGTTTTATATCATCAGGTAAAGACCGACGAATTGCAATACCCCCAAGAGGCGTAGGTAATCCAGACATTTTCTCCCACTCATCGCCTAAATCCATTAGCTTGGTTAATCCCTTAAATTGATAGGTAAATCGTGATTCATGAATTATGACACCCGCATCAACCTCATTGTTTAGAATTGCATCTTCAATCTGTGAGAATAGGTAAAACCTCTTATCGTGCACATCAGGAAATACTAAGTTAAACAAAAGGTGAGCAGTGGTATGTTCACCGGGCAGGGCAATACGTTTGTGCTTAACCTGTTCAAATGGTATGGATTCCGTGCTTATAAGCAATGGCCCAACCCCCTTGCCCAGCGCACTTCCGGAATCAAGTAATTGGTAATGCTCAGCAATTAAAGGGTATGCACCATAGCTAACCTTAGTAATATCGGGTTTAGCCTCAAGGGCTAAAAGGTTCAAATCCTCAATGTCGGCCATGTGAACGTCAAAGGTGTATTTGTCAGTAAGCAACCCATTCACCAGTGCATAAAACATAAAAGTGTCGTTTGGGCAAGTTGAAAAGTTCAGCGATAGGTTCATTCTACAGTGTATTTAAGTAACTCACAAGTAAGATTAGCTCATTCCAAAGGTTTTGAACAGCAAGTTCGATTTTCCAGTTTTGGCGATTCCGGGGTTCAACATAATTGGATACAGCCCTTAGGCAAAAAAATGGTTTACCAAGTTTTAAGCAAGCATAGAAAACCGCAGCCGACTCCATGGTTTCAACCTGAGCATCCCATGAACATTTAATCATAGCGATTCGCTCATTAGAACCCGAAACGGTTGAAACAGTTATTCCCCTAACCCCTTTTAGCTTTATGTTTGGCTTAATAGTGTATGGGTTAACCAACTCTCTTAAGGGTAAAGCCTTTTGCAACGGGGGTAAAATATTATCGATATGTCGAAAAGTGCCATTATCATCTACACCATAATCGGCAAAAGAATCGGAATCAATGAGAACTACATTGCCTAATGGTAATTGCTCAGTAAAACTTCCAGCAATTCCCCCGTTAATAATGATATCATAAGCATCGGCTGCTCTGGAAAGGGCAAATACTGTTGGAACTGCTCCTGGTCCGCTAATCAGAATATCAGCATGAATACCATACTGTTGAAGCGAGTAAAAATCATTACCCGGTTGCCTGTACTGGGGCAAAATTTCTACTTGGCTGGCAACAACTATCAAAATTTTTTTCAAAAAATGATTACTTTTTAAAATAAATAGTTAAACAATAAAGTAAAAGTGTTGTTAAAAAATAATGGTTAAAAATCACAGCTGTCCAAAATAATTTAAAATCAAAAAATGCCTAATTGTTAATCAGGTGGTTAGGGTTCAAAAGTA
>NZ_JBBFKU010000047.1:0-21635 GCF_037481895.1 Tenuifilum sp. | reverse complement strand
GGGTTACAGCCATCAGGCTGTGGAGCCAGCCCATCTGCTCCGCGCAATACTTGATGAGGGCGAAAACATTACCGGATTCCTGCTCCGCAAGCTGGGGGTAAACCCGGGCACTTTTGATGCGGTGCTGAACCGCATGCTCGATTCCATGCCCAAGGTATCGGGCGGTGAGCAGTATCTTAGCAACGCAGCTAACAGGGTTTTGCAGAAAGCCCTTGAGTACAGCAAGGCCATGGGCGACCAGTTTGTATCGGTAGAGCATATCCTTTTGGGACTTGTTGCAGCCGGCGAACAGGTTGGCCAGCTAATGAAGGATGCAGGCATTACCGAGAAGGAACTGAAGCAAGCCATTGCTGAGCTACGCAAGGGTGCAAAGGTGGACTCGCAAACCGCCGAGGATACCTATAATGCGCTTAACCGCTTTGCCATTAACCTAAACGAAATGGCACGGACAGGCAAGCTCGACCCCGTAATTGGCCGCGACGAGGAAATACGACGCGTGCTTCAAATCCTATCGCGCCGAACCAAGAACAACCCCATACTTATTGGGGAACCCGGCGTGGGTAAAACCGCCATTGCGGAGGGCATTGCCCACCGAATTGTCAATGGCGATGTGCCCGAAAATCTGAAATCCAAACAGATTTTCTCGCTCGATATGGGCGCACTCATTGCCGGAGCCAAGTATAAGGGCGAGTTTGAGGAGCGATTGAAGTCGGTGGTTAAGGAGGTAATTGCATCGGAGGGTGAGGTAATCCTATTCATCGACGAAATACATACCCTTGTGGGTGCAGGAAAGAGCGAGGGGGCCATGGATGCTGCCAACATCCTGAAACCTGCGCTGGCGCGAGGCGAACTGCGCGCCATTGGCGCAACCACCTTTAACGAGTACCAGAAATACTTTGAGAAGGATAAGGCTCTTGAGCGCCGTTTCCAAAGTGTTGTGGTTGATGAACCCCAACCCGCCGATGCCATTTCCATACTGCGCGGACTAAAGGAGCGTTACGAGAACCACCACAAGGTGCGCATTAAGGACGAGGCCATTATTGCGGCTGTGGAGCTCTCGCACAGGTACATTACCAACCGTTTCCTGCCCGATAAGGCTATTGACCTTATTGATGAGGCCGCATCGAAGCTAAGGCTTGAGATGAACTCGGTTCCCGAAGAGATTGACGAGCTTGAGCGCAAAATCAAGCAGCTTGAAATTGAGCGCGAGGCCATTAAGCGCGAGGGCGATAAACCTAAGCTCGAGGAACTATCCAGAACACTGGCTGAGCTAAACGAGGAACGTACCCGTTTGCGCGCTAAGTGGGAAAGCGAAAAGAACGTAATTGACCGAATTCAGCAGCTCAAGCAAAGCATTGAACAGATGAAGTATGAAGCTGAGGATGCTGAACGCAATGGCGATTACGGCAAGGTTGCCGAAATACGTTACGGACGCATCAAACAGGCCGAGGCCGAGATTGAGCACCTAAAGGGGGAACTCAAGAAGGTTCAGGCCGACTTTGCCCTAATCAAGGAGGAGGTTGATGCCGAAGACATAGCCGAGGTAGTATCGCGCTGGACTGGTATTCCGGTTAGCCGCATGCTCCAGAGCGAAAGGGAAAAACTGCTTCACCTTGAAGAGGAGTTGCACAAGCGCGTGGTTGGGCAGGACGAAGCCATTGCCGCTGTTGCCGATGCCGTTCGACGTAGCCGCGCCGGCTTACAGGATGCCAAACGCCCAATAGGGTCATTCATATTCCTTGGCACTACTGGTGTTGGTAAAACCGAACTTGCCAAGGCTTTAGCCGAGTTCCTTTTCAACGATGAGAACCTGATGACCCGTATCGATATGAGCGAGTACCAGGAGCGTCACTCGGTATCGCGACTGGTTGGTGCACCCCCAGGGTATGTTGGCTACGATGAGGGTGGCCAGCTCACTGAAGCGGTAAGGCACAAACCCTACTCGGTGGTTCTGCTCGATGAAATTGAGAAAGCCCACCCCGATGTGTTCAACATCCTGCTTCAGGTACTCGACGATGGTAGGCTTACCGATAACAAGGGCCGCACAGTCGATTTCAGGAACACTATCATCATAATGACATCGAACATTGGTTCGCATATTATCCAGGAGAACTACGCTCAGCTAAGTAAGAGCAATGCTGAACAAGTATTTGAGCGAACCCGCAACCAGGTTTTTGAGCTGCTCAAGCAGAGCATCAGGCCCGAATTCCTGAACCGTGTGGACGAGATAATAATGTTCACACCGCTTAACCGTGAGGAAATAAAGCAGATTGTTCTGTTGCAGTTCGAACGAATCAAGCAGATGCTTGCTCAAAACGGCGTAAGCATTGAAATTAGTGAGAGCGCAGTGGAATGGATAACCGATATAGGATTCGACCCTGTTTACGGAGCACGCCCCATTAAGCGGGTAATGCAAAAGAAAATCCTTAACGAGCTCTCCAAACAGCTGCTGGCTGGTACTATAAACAAGGAACAAACCATAACCGTTGACTACTTTGGCGACGACATACTGGTTTTCCGATAATTTCCGAGTATTTTTCTGACAAGCCGCCTTTTTTTGGGCGGCTTTTTTTATATTTGAAAAGGATTAGAAAAAGTGAATAGCTAAAAGAGATTCGTTAACCATTACCCAAAGGAATAAAGAATTTGAGGGAGTTAGAGGATATTTATAACTGATTGATGAATAATTTCTGTAACTCCAAAATTCTAAATTCCAAATTCAATTTTCTTTTCACACATGGCAGGTTTATTGGTTTATAAAGCATCGGCGGGTTCGGGAAAAACATATCGACTTGTAGCCGAATACATCAAAATGCTCATTGAAAATCCGCAGGCTTACCGCGAAATACTTGCGGTTACATTCACCAACAAGGCCACAGCCGAGATGAAAGGTCGAATTATTGAAAAACTTTACAAGCTGAAAAGGAGTGAAGAACCCGATTTGCTGCAAACCCTTAAAGCCGAAACAGGCATCGACGAAGATTCAATAAGAAGTCGGGCGGAAGTAGCGCTTTCCAACATACTACACGATTACTCAATGTTCAGCATCAGCACCATCGATAGCTTTGTGCAACGCATAATCCAAAACCTGCTCTGGGAGCTTGGCCAACACGGAAACAATGAACTGGTTCTGGAACACAAGCCCTACATTGAGAAGGCTTCCGATGCGCTGCTCGATGAGCTTACCAAACACCCCGAACTATTTAACCATTTGAAAAGGTTGATTGAGGAGAGGCTTGACGAGAACAAATCGCCCAACATTCAAAACGACCTCATAAACCTGGGCAACATGCTATTCCATGAGCGCTACAAGCTACTCAGCTCTGAGGAGCGGGAACTAATGCACAAAAAGGAAACGCTCAATGCGCTTAAAGCAGAGGTAAACCGAATTATCTCCGAAACATACAATGATCTAAAAACACGAGCAGCAAGTTTGCTGAAACAAATCTACAGCTCTGGCATAGATGGTATTAACCAAGACAACTACAGCGATTTTTTCAAGAAAAAAGGCGGAATTATACCAATGATAGTGAAGCTAGCCGAGCTAAAACGACTTACACCCATAGAGTATAAAAGCATTGCGGAAGATGCACTTTCCGATATATCGGTTTGGCTGACCAAGGAAAAAATAAACATGCTTAAAGGTTTTGTTGAGCAGAAGCTGATGCCCCAATACCGTGAGCTCTTTAGCTACCTTAACTCCAACTACAGGTTATACAATACCGCCCTGGCAATAAATGACAACATTTCAACGCTTTACATCATCAACGAGCTTTACAAAAAGCTCAGGGAAAAGCTTAACGACGATGGGGTAATGCTCCTATCGGACAGTAGCGCGTTGCTCAAGGAGTTTGTTTCGCAAACCGACACCCCTTTCATCTACGAAAAGATTGGTACTAAATACACCAGCTACATGCTCGATGAGTTTCAGGACACATCGCAGCTGCAGTGGCGCAACTTTGAACCACTCATTGCCGACAGCTTAGGAAGCAGCGGACTTAGCATGGTGGTAGGCGATGTTAAACAATCAATTTACCGTTGGCGCAACAGCGATTGGCGTATTATGGCCGGAATTGAGGCCGAGCGACAGTTTTATCCACAGGTTAAGCAGCTAACGGTTAACTACCGGAGCGCAAGAACGATTGTTGAATTCAACAACCATTTCTTTCAAAAAGCCATCGAAATCAACGAATGGGAAACTATCAATCCACAAAACCCAGCCTTCAACCTAAAAAACCTCTATTCCGATGTTAAGCAGGAGGTAAAGAAACTTGAGCCAAAAGGCTATGTAGAGGTAGCTTTTATGCCACCAAAGACCGATGAAGCCAACGATTACTTTACAAATCATATCAGAAATATACTTGTTGATTTGAAAGAAAGGGGATACAGGGCAGGCGATATTGCCTTTTTGGTGCGTAAAAACGAGCAAGGACGGCAGCTGGCCGAACTCCTGCTTCAGCTAAGCAAAAGCGACACCCAGCTATCGGGGTTTATCAAAATAGTTTCGCAGGATGCGCTAATACTGAACTCATCGGCGGCAGTAAGGCTGTGCGTTGCTGCACTTAAAATCGCCCTAAACCCAATGGACACCCTTGCCGTGGCTCAGTTCCGCAAGGAATTTGCATTGCTTAAAAATCAGCACGCAAGCATCCACTGGCCAAGTGTCTTCCTTCCCGATAGTGACGATACCTTTGATTGGCTAACCTCTATCCGATTCTACCCTTTGGGTTATATGGTTGAAGCAATAATTCAAAAGTACTTCCATGACCAAGATATCGATATTAATGACCACCTACCCTACCTATCGCTACTGCATGAGTATGCTATTGACTTTTCGTACAGGGGCACTTCTTCGCTAAGCCGGTTTATTGAGTGGTATGAGCAGGACGGGAAAGGCAAACGTCTTTTTATGGCCGAAACCGAAAATGCCATCAACATCCTATCCATCCATAAATCAAAGGGATTAGAGTTCCCTATAATCATATTCCCCTTTGCCGACCTGCAGAACCAACAGAAGCAAAAAGACAGCATAATGTGGTTCAAACTTCCGGCCGATACACCTAACGAAAACCTTAAAAATTACCCGCTTTTACCAATTAATCCAAAAAAGGCGTTGGCTCAAACATACTTTGAAGCCGATTACTACGATGAACAATTCTGTAAAGAGATAGACGATATAAACCTGCAATACGTGGCTTTTACCCGTGCTAAGCATGAGCTATACCTTTTGGTTACCGATAAAAAGCTTGCTGAAGACGAAATCAACAAAACCCAGGAAAATGTAGAACAAAACAAATTTGTGAAGTTTTTGCCAAACAGCTCAAGCTTAAGTCCGCAAAAGGTGGTTGATGGGAAAAAGGTAATTTACTCTTATGGTCAAAAGTCAACAAAAAAAGTTGACCTAAACGATAGCATGGGCGAAGAGACAAAACTTATTAAACATTACCCTATTAATCCCATGCGTGGGAAAATTGCCCGGCAGTTCAAAGTGGATTCGGGCGAAATAGACCAAAAGAGCGATTTGCAACACGGTATTGCCATGCATGCCATTCTATCGAAAATTATCACCCTTGACGATTTGGATGAGGCCATGGATTGGGCTGTTCAGAATGGGTACATTACGGCAAACCAAAGGCAAAATGTCCATAACAGCTTAATATCGATGATAAACAAGGAACCCTACAAACGGTGGTTCAGTAGCACCTGGGAAGTGAAAAACGAGGCATCAATTGTAAACACCGATGGCAATATTTACCGCCCCGACCGGGTTCTTATTGGTGATAACCAAGCTGTAATTGTCGATTTTAAATTTGGATTACCAACCCCAAAACACCGCAAACAGGTTGAGCATTACAAAGAACTACTACTCAACATGGGCTATGAAAGGGTGAAGGGATATTTATGGTATTTCCAATTAAACCGACACGAGGAGATATAAGTCAAAATCCGGTAATTATAAATAACTTTACCAATCAATTAGCTAAATACTAACCAAAACCAGTTTAACAATGCGAAAGTATTTAATCTATTTAACCATACCCGCTATGGTTGCATGTGGCTCAAAGGAGCCAAAACCGACCACGCTTGCTGGTCGATACACAAATGGTACCGACAACAAGGTGATTGTTATTAGCCCCGATGCTATTGATACCATAGCCCTAAACGATAATGGGCTTTTTGTCCATAAGGTAAACCTGGCCAATCCTACGATGCTCAAGGTTAGATCGGGCCGAATACAAACAACCCTTTACCTTGAACCCGGCGATAGCAGCTACTTTGAGGTTGATGCCAACAATGCCGATGGCATTAGCTTCAGTGGAAGCAACAGCGAACTGAACCAGAACTTACGCTCACGCAGCAAAGAACTCCAAAATATTTTCCGCGGTTGGCGCGACCTTTTCTCACTAAACCTCAACGAATTTGGGTTAAAGATTGATTCCATAAGCAAGGAATTATTCCAGAAAACCGATTCGTTAAAGGCCAAAAGCAAAAACTTTGCTGAGATGGAGGCCAACCGGGTTCGCTACTTCATGCTACGCTTACGTAGCCAATACCCCGAATACTCGGCCTACCTATCGGGCGAAGAATTTAACCCCGACAGCGCCGATTACTCATTCTTTGACAATGTGGACATGAACAACGGCGAACACCTGAGTTACGACGAATATGCTTCGCTTGTTGAAACATACGCAGAGCACAGAATTCGAAAAACTCAGAACTTTAAGGAACTATGGTCCAAACCTGCACAAGAACGTCTTCCTGCTATTTTCAGCATGATCGACAGCATTTTCACCAATCCTAAAATCAGGGATTACGTTAAGAAATATTACCTACTGCAAGAAATTGAGTTTGGTGAGTTCTGGAAGCTGAACGATATTTGCAACAGTTACCTTGCTGCCTGTACTACACCTATTTACAAACAGGAGGTTGAATCGGTTTTCAACGGAAAGCTAAAGATTGCCCCGGGCAAAATTGCCCCCACTTTTACCTACAACGATATAAACGGCAAGTCAGTGTCACTGTCCGACTTCAATGGCAAACTGGTTTACATTGACTTTTGGGCAACCTGGTGCGGCCCATGCCGCGGCGAGATTCCTCACCTTGACAAACTGGAAAAAGACTACAAGGGGAAAAAGATAGTTTTTGTGAAGATATCGCTCGACGACGACATGGATGCCTGGCGTAAAATGGTAACCGAAAAGAAATTAGGTGGCGTTCAGCTACATGCCGATGGCGCCTGGAGTTCCGATGCCGCTAAGAATTACCAGATTAAAGGAATCCCAACCTTTGTGTTAATTGGTGCCGATGGTAAAATTATCAACCCCAATGCACCCCGTCCGTCTTCGGAGGAAATCCGTACCCTGCTCGACCAGGAGCTTGCAAAGATTTAATGATTACGCCAAATACCTGAAGGCCGGCTATGCCGGCCTTTTTTTGTTTGGCAAGGTTTTTCTATCTTTATCAGGTTATTTGCTATAAACATGACTAAAGTTTACCCCTGGGGCGACACACGCCGATACAATAGTTACTCGGGCTACTTTAAGAGGGAGTTTGGGGGCAGGGTTCAAAAGTTAACCATTGATGCAGGCTTCACCTGTCCAAACCGCGATGGCACTGTTGGCCTGGGAGGCTGTACCTACTGCAACAACGATGCCTTTAACCCCAGCTACTGCACACCACAGAAATCGATTACCCAGCAAATTGAGGAGGGGATTGAGTTCCATGCAGTGCGTTACAGGAGGGCCGACAGATACCTGGCATACTTCCAGGCCTACTCAAACACCTATGCCCCATTGGAGAAGTTAAGGGCGCTTTACAGCGAAGCGCTTTCGCACCCTAAGATTATTGGACTAGTGATTGGCACTCGCCCCGATTGTGTTGATGAAGCTAAACTTGACTACTTTCAGCAGCTCAACAGCAAATACTACATAGCCCTTGAATACGGAGTGGAAAGCTGCTACAACAGGACCTTGCAACTTATTAACCGCGGGCATACCTTTGAACAATCGGTTTGGGCTATTAACGAAACAAGTAAACGTGGAATACGCGTAGGAGCCCACTTCATCTTTGGCCTACCCGGCGAAACCCAGGAGCAAATGCTTGCCGAAGCCGATATTATTTCAAAGTTACCCTTACACACCGTAAAATTTCATCAGCTGCAAATAATCAAGGGAACAATTATGGAGCAGCAATACACAACCAACCCTGAATGGTTCAAGCTGTTCAGCATGGACGAATACTTTAACTTTCTTGCCGATTTTATTGAGCGGTTAAACCCTAACTTTGTTATTGAACGCTTTACTGGCGAAGCACCACCCCGCTACCTGGCAGTTCCACCCTGGGGCAATCTGAGAACCGACCAGCTGATGATTGCATTTGAAAAGGTGCTCGAAAAACGCGATACCTGGCAGGGGCGATTGTTTGAGAGCAAAGTTTAGAATTAAAAATAAGAAGCTATCTTAGTGTCTAGCAATTATTTTAATACCAGTTACTACATCGGATAAGAACTTAAAAACACAGAATATGAAACGTGTAAGCATTTTAATTGCCATAACCCTTGCAGCCTTTACGGCAGCAATTGCTCAGCCCAAGGCGTTAAAAAACTTCGATGAGCTTATGGCAGCCCTGAATACAGGCTACAATGTAAGGGTTGTAATACATTACGCTAAGTGCACCCTGGTTGCTGATAATGAATTACAGGACAAATCGCCCGAAGCCATTGGGGGTATGACCATTGACACCTACGAGTACTTTGCCCCTAAGGCCGTACGTGGAAACGAGCACGCCTTTGTTGTTTTCTCAGAAAACAAGCTGATTCAAAACCCAAAGGGAAAAGGATTTGTTTACAACTACGCCAAGTTTAAGGTCGAAGATACCGGAAAGGTTAAGGTTACAGTTATGTACATTGACCCCAACACCCAAGAGGAGTTGATGAGCGAAAACTTTTTTACACAATTTGGCGACAGCACTAAAGAGCAAGCAATTTACTTTTACCGACTATAACCAAAAATATGAAACCATTTCTTGAGACTGTTGCAGAGCATTTATACTCAACACACGGAAATGATATTTCAAAATTAACCCTGGTTTTTCCAAACCGAAGGGCATCGCTTTTCTTCAGCAAATACCTTAGCAAGCAAATTGCTAAACCAATTTGGTTGCCTGAAACAACAACCATTAGCGACCTGATGTTCAGCTATGCTGGTGTAAAACCAGCCGATCCGCTAATGCTCAACTATAAGCTTTACAAGGCTTATTGCCAGGCCACCCACAGCCTTGAACCTTACGATGAGTTTTACTTCTGGGGAAACATAATGCTTTCCGATTTCGACCAGATTGACAAATACCTGGTTGACCCCAAAATGCTATTCACCAATATCAACGACCTTAAGGAAATTGAGCAGCAATTCAACGAGTTTGATAAGGAAACTATTGAATTAATTGAAAAATTCCTAAACCTTGTTTCATCTGAGGGAGAATCGCTAATTCGTTCACGCTACTCAAAAATTTGGGCAAACCTTTACGGAATTTACAGTGCCTTTACCAACAGCTTAATATCGGAAGGAATAGCCTACGAGGGATTAGCTTACCGGCTAGCCGTAAAGGCATTGGAGGGCGGCACATCAGCCATACCAAACCAAAAATTTGTTTTTATTGGGTTTAACGCATTAAGCAAGTCGGAACAACGATTGCTTTTGCTTCTAAAAAGTGGAGAAAGAGCGCTTTTCTATTGGGATTACGACAATTACTACATAAACTCCCCAACAGGTGTCGATCACGAGGCAGGACTATTCATGCGCCAGAATCTTAAACTGTTTCCGAATGCTCTTAGCAATACAACCTTTGATTTCATTGGGAATATAGGCTCTAGCAAAAAGGTAACACTTATCTCATCGCCATCGGAAGTAACACAAACCAAAATTGTTCCCGATATTCTTGATGAACTTAATATTAACAGCACTAATGAGCTAACCACGGCAGTGGTTTTACCCGACGAGAAACTTTTACTTCCGCTGCTCACGGCATTACCCGAAAAGTACAGTAATGCCAATATTACCATGGAGTATCCGCTGCGCGAAACTTCGGCCTATTCTTTTATTGATGCCCTGCTAACACTCCAAAAATCGAGCGATAAACAAACCGAGTTCTACTACCGCGATGTTCTGCTAATACTATCGCATCCCTACATTCAACTTGCATGCCCCGATGAGGCCAATAGGATAAGGGATATAATCATCGATAGGCAATTGCTAAACATCCCCACCGACACCTTTAGTGGAAGCGACATCCTGGAACAAATTTTCAAGCCTGTAACCAAGGGTTCAGAGCTGGCAAACTACCTTGCCACGTGCATTAACTCAATTGTTAGCCGATTAACCCATGAAATGGAAGCTAACGACGATAAGCTTAAGCTTGAAGTTGAATACCTGCTTACCATTAATCGAGCCTTAAAACGGTTAAGCCTAGTGATATCGGAGATAAATGAAGAATACTCCAACAAAACGTTCCGCTCATACCTAACCAAAGCTTTAGCTGAGCAAAGAGTATCGTTTATAGGCGAGCCTCTTTCGGGTATACAGATAATGGGTTTCCTGGAAACCCGTAACCTCGACTTTAAAAACCTTGTAATTCTCTCGGTAAACGACAATCTTTTACCGGGGAGCCACTTTAGCCCATCGTTCATAGTCCCTACCCTACGGCAAGCATACGGATTGCCCGACTACAAGCACCAAAATGCGGTATACGCCTACTACTTTTACCGCTTAATGCAACGCGCCGAAAATATCTACCTTGTATACACAAACATAACCGAGGGATTAAAATCGGGTGAACTGAGTCGCTTTGTTAAGCAGCTTCAAATGGAGTCAAACCTAAACATAAAAGAAGTAACCGTAAACTTTGATCTTGGCGTAAATAGCGAAAGACCTATTGAGGTGACAAAAAATGAGGCCATTGCTAAAAGATTAAGCAAGTATTTTGAAACAACCGAGGGTAGCAGGTACCTCTCCCCATCGGCTCTATCGGAGTTTAAGAACTGCTCCTTAAGTTTCTTTTTTAACAGAGTGTTGGGCATATCAGCCCCCGATGAGCTCGATGAAGAGCTCGATGCCATGGGCATTGGTAGCGTATTCCATAAAGCTATGGAACAAATCTATAGCGGTTTTGTGGGTAAAGAAGTGACAAAAGACCATATCCAGAACAGACTTAACCAGCTTGGATTAGTTGAAGAAACTGTTTTTAGAGCTTTTAAAGAAATTAGTAAGTTTAACGGAACTATCGATGAGCTGAACGGGCGGAATAGGTTGCTGCTGGAAAGGGTGAACTGGATGGTAAGGAATGCCCTAAGCACTGACCTTAACAGGGCACCATATAAATTATTGGCAATTGAGGAAGAAGTTAAAACGGTAATACCAATTGAACTTAGCGGTAAAGCCTTAAACGTCCGACTTGGCGGAAAAATTGACCGTTTGGAACTCAAAAATGGGAAACTGACCATTGTAGATTTTAAAACCGGTAAACACGAACCAGCCAAAACAAAAATTAGCAACATCAGCGATTTTGATGGGAAAACCGATAAGGATGGACTGTTCCAGCAACTTGTTTACAAGTTCATTTATACCCAAGAAAATAGTATAGGCATAGGTGATGTTGACATTCTGCTTTGGTATGTTCGCAGCACCGATAGAATTCCAAGCACCGAAGTTCCGGAAACCGATGAGTTTTGGGAAGAATTTATTTACTACCTAAAATCATTGATATACAGAATAGTTGATGATAGCCCATTTTCACAGACATCAAACATCAAGCTATGCGAAAACTGTAGTTTCAACACCATTTGTAATAGGCATTAAAAAGGTGATAAATATCACCAAAATTTCAAATATTGAAACTAAACCTTTTCATGTTATTGAACGTACGTTTAAGATAACCCGAAAAAATCAACCACATGAAAAGGATAATAATTGGTTTGGCAATTATTCTGACTGGTTCAGTTTCAATTGCGCAAGAAACATCAAGTTCCAATTCAAATGTTTCAGTTGATTACAGCATTAACATTGTAAGCAGGTATATTTGGAGGGGTTTGCTATATAACTCCAGCCCAAACATTCAACCTGATCTGTCGCTATCAGTAGGGAATTTTAGCATCGGAAGTTGGGCTTCATACAGTTTTAACCAGAACTACGCTGAAGTAGATCTGTATATTACATACGCTATTGGAGGTTTTTCAGCAACCCTATTTGACTACTACAATGAAAACGAAGCGGACATGGCCTCAATTAAATACTTTAAGTGGGACAGAAAGATAACCGGCCATGCCCTTGAAGGCACAATTGCCTGGAATGGGACTGAGAGTTTTCCGCTTAGAGCGCTAGCCGCCACGTTCTTTTACGGAAACGATCGCGATGCTGACGGCAATCAGTATTACTCCACCTATTTCGAGGTGGGTTATCCGTTTAACCTGAATGACTATTCAATAGATGTATTTCTAGGTGGAACACCAGCAAAAGGTCTATACCACACCAACGCCAACATAGTCAATTTGGGATTTACAGTTTCTAAAGATGTAAAAGTAACTGACCATTTTTCCTTACCTCTATCAGCCTCATTCATTTTAAACCCTGCCAAGGAGGATGTGTATTTTGTTGTAGGACTAACCTTAAAGTAAAAGGGTATGAAACTACGATCAAAGTCGATTCTGGTAAAACTTTCATTACTGGTTGGCGGAAGCATCTTTTTAATAATCTCAGCCCAGGTAATGTTTAGTGCAATGAATGCCAGAAGGGTAGCCATTGACGATGCCAAGGCCGAAGCTGTTGCTGTTTCAAAAAATTACGCCGATCTTATAAAGCATAAAATGAATAAGGCCATGCTCTCAGCAAGAGCTATAGCCGATGCTTTAAGCTATGTTACAATTTCAGGAACAGGCAATGCGATTAGCCGGGAGCAAGCACAACGAATGGCCGGCCAGGTTCTTCTCAGCGACCCCGATTACCTCGGGTTCACCCTTTGCTTTGAACCTAACGCCTTCGATGGAAAAGACAACCAATTTATCAACAAACCCGGGCATGATGGAACTGGACGATTTATATCCTATTTAACAAAATCTGAGAATGGCTCATATGTAATTGAGCCATTAATAGATTATACCGACCCCGGTAAGGCACCCTGGTATTTTAGACCCAAAGAGCTAAAAACTGACTTTGTAACAGAACCTGTTTACTATCCTGTTCAGGGGAAGATGGTTTACATGGTATCGTTTATGGCTCCAATCATTGGCAACAACAGGTTTATTGGGGTAACAGGTATTGACTATACTATTGACTTCATTCAGGAAATGGTGTCAAAATCGTACTTGCTGGAGCGAGGGGCAAATATTTCAATTCTCAGTAATGAGGGAGTTATTGTGGCTTCAACCATTAATGCAGACCAGATTGGAAAATCGCTCAAGGAATTAGACCCTACCGATTATGCCCGTCAAATAAAGCTACTTAAGGATGGTCAGGAAGTTAAAGAAGAAAAAAATGATTGGCTTAACGTTAATGTCCCTATTTATATAGGAAACAGCCAATTGCCCTGGCAGGTTAGGCTTTCGATTCCAATGAGCTATATAACAGCCAACGCAAAGTCGATGATGTGGTATCAAATAAGCATTGGATTAGTAATGTTGGCAATTGGAATAACTCTTTTAGTACTGGCGCTGCGCCGAATACTTAGCCCATTAAATAAGCTGGTAGTGGTTACCAATAGAGTTGCCAATGGCGACTTATCAATACAAATGAACGACAATATTCCTGCCGATGAGATTGGCCAGGTTTACCTTGCCATGAAAAACATGGTAAATAACCTAAAAGAGATGATTTCTGGTATCAGAGATGCTGCGGAAAGCTTCACCCAAGCAGCCTCACAAATGAGCCAAGGTAGCCAACAGCTATCGGAACGAACCAATGAACAGGCATCGTCAGTAGAAGAAATCAGCAGTTCAATGGAACAAATGGTTTCAAGCATTCAGCAAAACACTAACAATGCTAAGGAAACCGAAAAAATTTCAAAATCGGCAGCTGAAGGCGGGAAAAAAGGGAAAGAGTCAGTAACATCAGCAATAAAGTCCATGATGCTGATCAATGAAAAAATAAATATTATAACCGACATTGCATTTCAAACAAACATCCTTGCACTGAATGCAGCCGTTGAGGCTGCCCGTGCCGGAGAGCATGGTAAAGGTTTTGCGGTTGTTGCCGCTGAGGTTCGTAAGCTGGCTGAACGTAGTAGGACGGCTGCCGATGAAATTGGCCAGTTTTCAAGCTCAAGTGTTAGTACTGCGGAATCGGCTGGTAAACAATTTGAGTCAATTGTACCTCAAATTGAGAAAACTGCTGAATTAGTTCAAGAAATTGCTGCTGCAAGTGTGGAACAAAACGCCGGGGCTAACCAAGTAAACGACTCTATCCAACAGCTAAATCAACTCACCCAGCATAACGCATCGCTGGCTGAGGAAATTGCATCAAGCGCTGAAGAGCTTAATAGCCAAGCACAACAACTTATACATATGGTTGAAAGTTTTAAACTTTAATCTCTAAAGTGATTTTAAAGTAAACCCGGGCCAAAAATAAAAATGGTCCGGGTTTTATAATTTTAGAGAATTCTTAGTACCTTTTCAAGCTCCAGCCTCATCCGTGGCGACAGTTCTCTTTGTTTATTCTGAGGGTTAAGATTTTCGATGCTTCCGGGTTTTCCTAATGCAATTACCGCTCCAATTTGGTAGCCATCATCAAGTTTAATAGCACTCCTAATGCTTATGTGGTCAAAACCGCCCATCATATGTGTAACATAACCCATGGATTGAGCCTGTACTAAAAACATGGCTGTAGCCATACCCAAATCGTGCAGGGAATAGTAGTTGGACTCACCTGTCCTGGTGTAGTTTTTACGGGCTGCAGTAACCACTAATGCACCTGCACTCTTAGCCCACTCCTGGTTGGCAGGGGCTAAAGTGTTAAGCACACTTTCAAAGGCTGAGGCATTTTCCCTGTTTGCAACAAAAAACAACCAGGGCTGTTCGTTATATGCCGATGGAGCTAGTATGGCAGCCCTAAAAAGCTGAATTAAATGCTCATTTGGAATTGGCTCAGGGCTAAAGGCCATAACGCTACGGCGCTGCTGGATTGATTGTAATATTTCGTTCATTCTATTTTGAATTAATTGTTGAATTAACAAGATAACACCAACAAAGTTTAAAAAAGCCATTACAACGTATAGGTTTTTTACCCTGAATTCAATCGCTAAAATCATTACGAATTGTTAGGGATATCATTGTTTTCAAAGGGTTTCCGACTTATGTTTCTTAACATATTTTGTAAATCTAAACAACTCTTTGAAAATTGGTTTACAATACTTAACCTTGCAAAACGACAAATAACTGATTAGAAGTAACATAATCATCTAAATATCAACATATAACAAAAAAACAAAAGCTATGAGCAAGATGACACCAAAGGATTACATGGAGCGCGAAAGCAAGTATGGCGCTCATAACTATCACCCACTGCCTGTTGTGCTGGAAAGGGGTCAAGGCGTTTACTTATGGGATGTTGAAGGAAAGCGTTACTACGACTTTCTATCGGCATACTCAGCAGTTAACCAGGGGCACTGCCACCCAAAAATCATTAAAGCCATGTGCGAGCAAGCACAGAAGCTAACCCTAACATCACGCGCGTTTTATAACAACGTGCTTGGCGAGTTTGAGGAGTATGTAACCAAATACTTTGGCTACGACAAGGTTTTACCTATGAACACCGGAGCCGAAGCCGATGAAACTGCACTAAAGCTTTGCCGCCGCTGGGCATATAACGTTAAGGGAATTAAGGATGGCGAGGCCAAGATTATTGTGTGTGAGAACAATTTCCACGGCCGCACAATCACCGTAATTTCCATGTCAACCGACCCAGATTCCTATGGCGGGTTCGGACCATACACTCCTGGTTTTATCAAGATTCCTTACAACGATATTCCAGCCCTTGAAAAAGCATTGCAGGACCCTAATGTTGCTGGTTTCCTTGTTGAACCAATCCAGGGCGAAGCAGGTGTATTTGTTCCCGATGAAGGTTACCTGAAAAAAGCTTATGACCTCTGCAAGAAGCACAACGTGCTTTTCATTGCCGACGAGGTTCAAACCGGTATTGCCCGCACAGGTAAAATGCTAGCCTGCGACCACGAAGGTGTTCGTCCCGATATCCTAATTCTGGGTAAAGCTATTTCAGGCGGCGCAATGCCTGTTTCGTGCGTGCTTGCCGATGATGAGATTATGCTTACCATTAAGCCAGGCGAGCATGGCTCTACCTTTGGCGGGAACCCACTTGCGGGAAAGGTTGCCATTGCAGCCCTTGAGGTAGTTAAGGAAGAGAAACTTGCTGAAAACGCTGAACGCCTTGGCAAAATCTTCCGCGATGAGATGAAAAGTATCAAGAGCGAAATGATTGAGCTTGTTCGCGGTAAGGGCTTACTTAACGCAGTGGTAATCCGTAATAAGCCCGGCAAAACAGCTTGGGACGTTTGCTTGGCCATGGCCGAAAAAGGTGTTCTGGCAAAACCAACTCACGGAAATATTATCCGTTTCGCTCCTCCCCTTGTTATTACTGAGGAGCAACTACGTGAGGCTATTGGCCTTATCAAGGAAGCTTTTAAACAATTTGAATAGTAAAAAGTTACACACCAAAAAGGTGACACATACGTGTCACCTTTTTCATTTTCTACCTTAAGTAATCCGTACCCCTTTCCTTGACCACACTGATAAAATTGTCAATGGACCTATCGTATCCACGCTCAATATCGGCTGGAAAATAGCAGGCAGGCAATTCGCCATTCTTACGGTGATAGGCTAAACAATCGCAACACACACCATGCTTACCGCAGGGGTAGGAGCAGTTGCAAAACTTGGAGTTATTCTCCTTTTTACATTCCATAGCTAATTCACTTTTAAACATCGGCAAAAATAATTCTATAGTAAAAAAACTTGATAAACTTTCAGAATGAATTGCAATCTAACCTATGAATTTGCATTTTTGTAACTACATTGTTAAACTCAATCCAACTCACCATGAGAAAAATATTTACACTACTAACCATTGCAACCGCATTGCTTATGGTTCAGTGCAAACAACCTGAACAAAAGGTGGACGTATCGCCCATTAGCGATGCCACAGTGAAAAAGGTAACTACTGAACTGGTTAAACAGCACGGCGATTCCCAAAAGGAAAGAATTGAACGCGGAGTTGCTCAAGTGGCCATGCTTTGGAGGATTACCGATGGCACCGAGACCGATTTTGAGCAGTTCTGCACCACACAATTTGTATCGGACGATGCAGCGCTGGAGCAGTTATTCAACAAGCTCTCCTATGGTTTTGAAATGTTAAATGGCTACTTCATCCTGTTGAGCAAAGAGCTCATGAAACCCCTCCACCTGGACTGGGGCCCAGTAACCCCCATTGATGAGCTCTTTGGCTCATACAATGCGGCAGCACACCTAAACGACGACCTCTATGCCAACAAAATTGCATTTATTACTGCCCTAAACTTCCCCTATTACACCCTGAAGGAGAAAACCGAAATGGGTGAAAACTGGAATCGCAAGCAATGGGCCTACGCTCGTATGGGCGATATGTTCACAAGTCGAGTTCCTGCCCAACTCATCCAGAACTTTTCTACAGTAAACACCAATGCCGACACCTACATCAGCGAGTACAACATTTACATGGGCAACCTTGTGGACGACAAGGGTCAAACCATGTTCCCTGCCGATATGAAGTTGATATCGCACTGGGGATTGCGCGATGAGTTAAAGTCGCACTACGCCAACAAGGAGGATGGACTTGCTCACCAGCAGATGATTTACCAGGTGATGAAGCGAATTATTGACCAATCCATACCCCAGCAGGTTATCAACAGCAACGAGTATAAGTGGAATCCATATACCAATACTGTAACCAAGGAAGGTAATGAGGTTCAAGCTACACCCGAGCCCAATACTCGCTACCAGCATGTAATAAACCAATTCAAGGCACTAAAAGCAATTGACGAGTACACCCCTAAAATGCCAACCTACATACAACGCAAGTTTGAGGGTGAGTTTGAACTCCCGGTCGAAGAGGTTGAACAGCTATTTATTGATTTGGTATCGTCAAAGGAGGTTCGCGAAGCTGGGAAACTAATCAGCCAGCGCTTAGGTCGCCCGTTACAGCCATTCGATATCTGGTACGATGGTTTTAAAGCCCGCAGCGGCATCCCTGCTGAAAAACTTGATGGCATTACCACCAAGCGTTTTCGCGATGCCAAAGCCTTTGAGGCTGAGCTTCCAAATATCCTTACCTCGCTGGGATGGAGCAAGGAAAAAGCTAAATTCATTGCCGACCGGGTAAAAGTTGAGGCCTCGCGTGGCGCAGGGCATGCATGGGGTGCTGAGATGCACAACGATGTGGCACTGCTCCGCACCCGTGTTCCTGCCTCGGGCATGAACTACAAGGGATTTAACATCGCCATGCATGAGTTTGGTCACAACGTGGAGCAAACCATTACCCTGCACGATGTTGATTACTACATAATGCACGGCGTACCTAACACAGCCTTTACTGAGGCATTGGCATTCGTGTTCCAGAAACGCGACCTTGATGTGCTGGGCATGAAGGAGGTTAACCCCGATAAGGAATACCTTGAAACCCTCGATAACCTTTGGTCGTGCTACGAAATTATGGGCGTATCGCTGGTTGATATCAACCTCTGGAAGTGGTTGTACAACAACCCCAATGCTCCCGCCGATGAGGTTCGTAATGCAACCCTTACCATTGCGCGCGACATTTGGAATAAATTCTACGCCGATGTGTTTGGCAGCACCGACGAGCCTATACTTGCCATTTACTCACATATGATTGACAATCCGCTTTACCTATCGGCTTACCCAATAGGTCATCTTATCGATTTTCAGCTGGAAAAGCAGTTCCGTGGCCGCTCATTTGCTGCAGAGGTTGAACGGATTTACTCACAGGGTCGTTTAATCCCTCAGCTCTGGCTTAAGAAAGGTGTTGGTGAGCCACTTTCGGTTACTCCTATTCTTGAGGCATCGGCAGTAGCCGTACAAAAACTCTCCGAGAAAAAGTAAATCAGTCCAACAATACTTGAAAGCCGTCCTAATGTGGACGGCTTTTTATTTATTTCTTAACAGGGTTAGTGGCTGTTTTCAAATCTTTTTACGGTCTGAGCGATAGTTCCATACTTCCTGCCGAACAAAACCACTGCAAACAGACAAAGCAATCCTGATATTGCAAGGGTTAGCTGAACACCAATTGTAGGGCTAATTGAGCCCAGCAATAGGCTTCCAAGAGGTGTAATACCCATAAACGATAAACCGTAGAGTGCAACCACCCTTCCCCGCTTATCCTCATCAACAATGTGCTGCAAAAGAGTATTAGTTGCTGCAAACTGAACAATCATACCAAATCCAGTAATAAATATTACTCCAAGCGATACAGCTGTATTTGATGAAAGCGAGAAAACAAACAATCCAATGCCAAAAAGGATGGAAGAAACAAGAATAATCTTTGGTAAACTTCTAATGCTTTTCCTCGAAGCTAAATAGAATGCACCCAACAATGCACCAGCGCCAAGCGAACCAGTGAGAAATCCAAGCAACTGCGAGTTACCATGAAGGATATCGCGGGCAAAAACAGGCATAAACACCTGAAACGGCAAGCCAATAAACCCTATTGACGAAATTAGTAAAAGTAAATACCTAATTGTTTTATTCCGGTATGAATAAGCTAAACCCTCAGCCAGTTCCTGGAAGATGGAACCATGGTGATGATGAGTATTCATAGGCTTTACCCTCATCGACATTAACGATGCTATAACCGCCATGAAGCTAAACCCATTAATTATAAAGCACCACCCTTCGCCCAACAACGCAATAATAAAACCACCTATGGTGGGCCCAATAAAACGGGCCGAGTTAATCAGTGTTGAGTTTAACGCAATGGCATTCTGAAGCAAGTCCCTATCGCCAACCATCTCCAGCAGAAAAGCGTGACGGAATGGAGTATCGAAAGCAAGCGAAACTCCATTTATAACAGCAATTAGTATGATATGCCAAATTTGAAGCACTCCAGTAAGGTAAAGCGCTGCTAGGGTAAAGGCCATAACCATTGATAAAGCCTGCGAACCAATAAGCACATACCTTCGGTTTACCCTGTCGGCGTAAACGCCGGCTATTGGCGTTAAAAATAGCGATGGGATTTGACCTGCAAAACCTACTAACCCAAGCAGAAAAGGGGAATCGGTTAACCGATATATAAGCCAACCTAACGCCAGGTTCTGAATGTAGGTACCCATGAGCGAAACAATCTGCCCATAAAAGAACATCCTGAAGTTAGGGCTTTTCAATGCCCTAAAAGCAAAACCAACCCGGTTAAAGTATGAACGTATATCGATATACCTGAACATGCATTAAAATTGAATGCCCGCTGCTAAACCCACCATTCCATTCCCATTAAAGTAGGGAACAATTACAGCATGCGTTTGACCCCTACTCCGTTGTTTTAGTTTAAATCGTTCGTAAGTATAGTACGATATTTTAGTACTTAGCATTCCAATTCCTGCACCTGCAAAAACATCGGTTATCCAATGCTTGTTATTGACAACCCTTGCAAAACCAATTGTACCAGCAATAGCATAACCAGCCACACCAATCCATACTGTATGGTCCTTGTACTCCTGCCACAAAAACTCAGCTCCTGTAAAAGCCATAGCAGTATGCCCCGATGGGAATGACGTTTTAGAACTACTATCGGGCCGCATAACACCGGTTTTGTGTTTAAGAACTCGCACCACTGCCAATTGCAAAACAAACGAGCCAGAAAGTATAGCAGTTCTGTCCCAAAACGAATGCTTCGCCTTTAGTCCGGCATCGTCGAGTATGTAAACCGCTAGGCCAGGAACATACTGAAAGTAATCGTCGGCTCTGTACTTTGTGTTTATATGCTCTAACACCTCGCTGCGGATTCCAGTATTCCAGCGTTTCAGTTTCGGATTGTTGAGACCAATCACACCATAGGTGATTAACGATACTGGAATAATTGTGTTCTTAACCGTGAGCCTATACTCCGGCTTTGGCCGTTGACTTAGGCTATCAATCCGAGTTAGCTGTTGTGAAAAGCCATTTAGGTAAAAAAGTATCCCTAAAATCAAAATGATTCTTGTTTTCAAAACCTCTTTTTTTTTGCAAAGATAAACATCTAAATATGACTATTAAGCCATTCAATGTCGTTTAGTTAACAAAAATATACATGCCTGTCATCCTGAGCACAGCGAAGGATCTCTAATCGACCCCATGAAACGTTTCGCTCGCGCTCAACATGATAATAGCCTCACGAACAACTAACAATTAACAACATTTCCAGCCACATTGGGGCGAAACATTTGTAACTCCATGGCTATCTCTACTCTAAAGCGATGCACTCTATAGTATTCCAAAGAGCAAGGGGAAAGCGTTGCATCGCAACAGAAAAGTTTGGTAAAGAGCCTTTTACATGTTCTTTCTTGTCTTGATACAAGAAAGAACCAAAGAAAATCAAGGCTGAAAAGCCCGACCC